>DASQFA010000625.1:0-3457 GCA_035633375.1 Rubrivivax sp. | reverse complement strand
GAACCTGTACATGCGACGGTTCGTCGAGGGGTGGAGGCGACTGGGGTGTGAGCGCAGATGGTCGGCTCACATCGTCAACTATGCGGACGACTTCGTGATTTGCTGCAAACGCGGGGCGCCTGAGGCGATGGCCGCGATGCGAAGGGTCATGGACAAGCTGAAGTTGACGGTGAACGAGGAGAAGACCCATCTGTGCGAGGTACCGCGGGAGCGGTTTGACTTCCTGGGCTACACCTTCGGGCGGTGCTATTCAAGAAAGGACGGGCACGCCTACATTGGCACCCGTCCGTCGAAGAAGAGTATCAAGCGGATGGTGTCGAGCATCAGCGAGGTCACGGATCGCCGCACAGGGTTGCTGGATGCCGAGGAGATCGTGGGTCGGCTGAACCGGAAGCTGACGGGCTGGGCGAATTACTTCTGCCTAGGCCCCGTCAGTCCGACGTATCGGCTGATAGACACCCACGTCTGCCAACGGCTACGCCGATGGTTGTGCAAGAAGCACCAGGTTGCGGGCACAGGTTGGGGGCGCTACCCCGACCAGTATCTCCACGAACAGTTGGGACTGGTTCGACTGTCGCCACGCACGCACGACCTTCCGTGGGCGAAAGCATGAGTGCTTGTCCGAGAGCCGGATGCGTTAATAGCGCACGTCCGGTTCGATGAGGGGGATGTGGAGACGGAGCTACGGTCGGGCTCATAGGGCACCGCCAACCGAAAGGGGCGGCAACAGCGATGCCTTGACCTACGGCCACCGCGCCACATCTCTACTCCACATTTATTTTGCCTCTCCCAAGGACGGCAGCAGCAGGGGCAGCGTGGGAGATTTCGAGCCAGAAGCGCGCCGATGCGGATCCGCAAGCTCGTGATGGAGGATGGGACGTGGCGCTGCGCCCGGAGGACTTCCCCGAGGTCGGTAATGCGTGGGTAGGGCAAACTCTTGGCGTTGTGCGGAGTTTTTTTTACCCCCGATCTCGTCGGGGTGTTGGAGTCGCTGTGCGAGCAGGAAGCCATAGGCCGCAATGCTCAGGCTGGCGTGGTGATGAAATCCCCGCCAGCCTCGGCCCTCGTAGTGGCCCAAGCCCAGGTCCTGCTTGAGGTCTTGGTAGTCGCGCTCGATACGCCAGCGCATTTTTGTTTCAAACACCATTCGCTGCAGTGACACTTCTTCGGGTAGCGTTGACAGCCAATATTTGAGCGGTTCGGCGTCGCCTTCAGGCCACTCGATGAGCAGCCACTCGGGTGGGCGCAGTTCATCGCGCAAGTTATCGCGGTGCGCTGCTCGCACGCGTACTCGCGCAAAGCGTGAGTGCAGATCAGCATTGGTGCCCTCGCGCCAGGTGACGGTTTGCCATTGCTTGGGTTCGAGCGACAAGGCAAGAGTCTTGACTGACAGCGGGTTGTGTTGCGGTGACTGCGGCCCGCCCCGGCGCAGTCGGGTGCCCACATGCCCGCGAGGTACCGAGGCCCTTGGTGGCAGCGGCTCGCGCCCGGGTGGCCACACCGTTACGCTGCCGGTGACGCCGACCGCATAGCGCAGTCCCAACTCAGTGAGCCGATCGCGAAATGCGGTGTCAACGCCGTAGCCGGCATCGGCCAGGACGCAGTGCTGGGGTGCTCCCTGATTGATCAGGTGCTCGATCTGCTGCAGCGCCATGGCCGGCTTGGTGGCGAACTCCAGTGCCTCTGGCACGCCGGCCTTGTCGCGTCGCGCCGGGTCGTCGGCCCACTCGCGCGGCAGGTACAACTGCCACGCCACGGGTAGACTGGCCGCCAGGCTGGCCAGCGACACGCTCACGGCCACTTGGCAGTTGTCCTGCTTGCCCAACATTCCACAGTATTGGCGAGCCACGCCCACCGAATGCCGACCCTGCTTGGGGAATCCGGTGTCATCGATGATCCACCAGCCGCCATCGCTGAAGTCCATTTGCGGCACGACCCATTGGCACACCCGCAGCAGCATCTGCTCGTCCGACCAGTTCGCGTCGGCCACGAAGTGGTGCAACGACTGATGGCGTGAACTCACCTTGAGCGGATCCACGTGCGCGGCCATGGGCTCCACGCTCTTGCGCGCCAGCGCAGACAGCAGTCCGGTGCAGTAGCCATGCAGTCCGGCATTGCGGTCAGCGTGGCCCAGGCCTTCGCTCAGATGTGCCATGTACCGCTCGAACTCAATCAAGTCGTCCATCGACGTTCACCCTTCAAGGCTCAGGAGGATAGGGCTCGTGAGGCGTCGATGCCCACAGCTGGCATACGAGCACGAGGTTGCATCACAACTTCAGTGTCGTTAATATCAACGACATAAAAGGGAAAGTAAAGACCCATGGCACGTCGACCCGAAACCATCATCAAACAGGCTCGCGAGCGCATCGCGCGCATTCGAGATGCCCTCGGCGAAATCGACTATCTGTGCTCAGGGACGCTGCTCAAGCGTACAAAGATGTGCGGCAGGCCAGGCTGTCGGTGCGCGCAGGACCCTGAAGCCCGACACGGTCCGTACTTCGAATGGGGCCACATGAAGGGCGGCAAGCTCGTTCACCGAATGGTCACCCCCGAACAGGCCGCCATCGTGGAATTGGCCCTCGCCAACCATCGCAAAGCAAAGAGGCTCATGCAGGACTGGGAAGACGAGACAGAACGGCTATTCGATGCCGAGGCGCCGCGAAAAAACTAGCTCACACTTCTAACACAGTAAGACTAGGCAAGGCACGCGGTGCATTCCCGGTACCCCGGGGGCCACGACGAACGCGAGCAGACGCTGAACCAGTTGCTGGTCGAGCTGGACGGCTTTCGCCAAGGCGACCGACATCGCGCGCGACATGGTCATGCGCTACGGCATGGACGAAGGCCTGGGTTATGTCAGCTATGCCGCGGCCCCGCCGCGCTTTCTCGACCTGCCGGGCACCGTGCCGTACCGCAGCGGAGAGTCGAGCTCGCAGACCGCGCAGCGCATCGACGCGGCAGCGCGCGCGATCGTGCATGCGGCCGTCGACAAGTCCACCGCGCTGCTGCGCGACCACCGCGCGACGCTGGACCGATGCGCGCAGGCGCTGCTGGACAAGGAAACCCTGGACGAGGCCGAGATCGCCGCACTGAGCGCCGGGCTCGTCCGCGGCAGCTGAGCACGGGCTTGTCGACAATCCACCGCCGCAGTCTTGCCGGGTGGCCTGCGTGCGCGGCTCGAGGGCCTGGGACGGCTATGTGGGCAAACCGCTCAGCCGCCGGTGGAAGCTTGCTTCGGGTAACCCACCGTCTGCGCCAGCAGCACCTGCTGATCGGCACCGAGGTCGATCGCCTGGCCCAGCGCATGCCGGTCGATTCAGACGCGGATGACGGTGGCCAGGCCCTGCGGGGCACAGCACAGGTACACGTTCTGCGCCATCGCCCCTGCTGCAGCGAAGGCATAGGCCTCGCGCTGCGCGGCCGGCACCCGCGTCATGCGGCGGTGATCGGCGACGAA
>DASQFA010000624.1:0-4981 GCA_035633375.1 Rubrivivax sp. | reverse complement strand
CGGCCATGGCGCGTCGGCCCAAAGGCCGCCAAGCCCGCCCTTTTCACTGACGGAGAGTCCCCATGAATCAAGTTTTACCAACAAGCGACTGCGCCGCGACCTTTCGAACCCTCAGGAGAACGTCATGAGTCTGGGTACCATCTTGCTGATCGTGCTCGTCTTGCTGCTGATCGGCACCATCCCCACCTGGCCGCACAGTCGCGGCTGGGGTTACGGCCCGAGTGGCGGGCTGGGTCTGCTGGTGCTGATACTCGTGGTCTTGCTGGTGATGGGACGCATCTGACGCACGACGCGCGGGCTCCCCACCCGCTTCTTCATCCGACGAGGCCAAAACCATGGAACCACCCGCCCCCGCCCGCATGCCGAAAGCCAAGAGCCTGGCACAGCAGAACACCGATTTCACGTCCGAGGGCTCTCCGCCCCCGGGGCAGGTGGCCGGCACCGGTGCGATTGCAAAGCCAAGTGCCAAACCAAGTTTGCGCCACGCGCCGTCGCGCACGCCGGCCGGCATTCCTGGTGCGCATCGGCGCGCGCCGACAGGCAAGCGGCGCTGAGCGACTTTCGGTACATCGGGCACCGGGCACAGCCGCAAGCGGCTCCAGTGCGAACGCCTAGCCGTGGCGGTGCGCCGCCGGCGCAGGCCGGCGGCCGAAACGTCAGTCCTTGTGCTTCTTCGCCTTTTTGCCGTGATCGTTGCCGTGACCATTGCCTGGGCCATGACGCTGCTGCTCGTTGTAGCGCTCGCGGACCCAACGCTCCTGAACGAGGTACACAGGCTGCGCGCAGGCGCCGTATTGGCTGCAATGCCTGGCCCAGTGGGCCTGGTGTGCGGGCGGGACATACAGGTAGACGGGTCGGGCCTGAAGCACGACTGGCTGCGGGGCGATCAGGATCGGTTGGGCGTAGACCAGCGCAGATTGTGGCAGCGCGCCGATGTCGATGCGGCCGTAAATCCCCGGCTGGTAGATACCCACGGACACGCCGACATTGACCTCGGCCCACGCCGGCAGTGCAGCACCCAAGACCACCGCCATGGCTGCCACTTTGTTCAAGGCAGCTCCTGCGAGGCCGCGTGTTGTGGCGTCTCGACTCGAGCCTTCACGGTCGGTCGCAGCTTGCAGTCGTGCCAGCGGGGCCAGCGGCGCATAGCCCCTGTGCCGCATCAATGGCGCCGGTACGAACCAGCCGCAACGCGCAGCAGCACCATCAGCGCGGCACCCGCGGCGGCGGCGTACAACATGGACTTGAGCGGCTCTTCCTTGATGTAATTGCGGGTACCGTCCGAGGCGCGGTGTGCATGCTCGCGCAGTTGGTTCGAGCCATCGCGCACGGCGTCCATGCCGCGATGGGCCATTGCGCTGGTTTGATCCACTGCGCGGTTCAACATCGGCGCTGCGTGTTGACGAATTTCTTGCACGCTGCCGGCCAAACTATCCAAGGCCTTGTTGGCCACGTTCTGCGTGGCACGAATCGTCTGGTCAGCGGAGTGGGCGGCCTGGTCGACCAGGTTGTCTTGCGAGGCGAGGGTGTTTTCGGGGTACATAGAAGCTCCTGGAGGGTGGGCGTGAAATGTCATTGGGCAGTGCAAGGGGAGGCGCTCCGTGCGCCGGTTCAGTTTCTGGAGACCATGCCCCAGACAAAGCTGGCAATGGCCAACACGATGAAGACGATGAACAGAATCTTCGCGATGCCGGCCGCACCGGCAGCAATGCCGCCGAAGCCGAATAGCGCGGCAACGAGCGCGATGACGAAGAAGATGACAGCGTAATGCAGCATGGTGGGCTCCTGATTTGTGGGGCGAAGTGCTCACCCCGGGGTTTGAGTCGTGTCGCAGCCATTCTGCGGCGACAAGATGAGTTTGCCGCCGCGCGCCCCTTGCCGCGATAGGTCCACTTGCCGCTGATGAGTCGGCCAACCGCGAGCCGCGGCGTAGGACGGCGCCGACAGATCGACATGACCCATCGACGAGGCCAAGCAACGCCAGCCGCTCCAGGCTCCAAAGCGCCAACGGCTGTGGCGCCGCAGCGGCGGCGTCAGGCCGCGGCCAGCGCCGATTGCGGCAGCCGCACCTGGATCAGCGTGCCCTGCTGCGGGGTCGATTTGAGCGTCAAGGTGCCGCCTTCGGCCTCGACGCGCACACGCATGCCTGCCAGGCCATAAGTCGAGCTACGCCGCGCCGTAGTGTCGAAGCCGACGCCGTCGTCGCGCACCGACACCTCGGCCTGGCCCTCGTGCACGCCCAGGGTGATCCACACTTGGTTGGCACCGGCGTACTTGGAGATGTTGGTGATGGCCTCTTGCACCACGCGGTAGATCGCCAACTCGACTTTCGGCTCCAACGCCACCGGCTGCAGCTGGCAATGCACCTGCAGGCCGGACGCGCTGGCGAAATCGCGCGCCAGGATCTCCAGCGTCGCCACCAGGCCCAGGTTGGCCAGTGTCGAAGGGCGCAGGTCCTCGATGATGCGCCGGCCCAGCGCGATGCTGCTGTTGAGCGTGCCCACCAGGTGGGCCAGCCGCTCCAGCGCCTCGGGTGCGGTGCCGGCCAGGCGTGACCTGATGCGCGCCGCATCCAGCTTGGCCGAGGTCAGCAGCGCACCCAGCTCGTCGTGCAGGTTGCGTGCCAGGCGGTTGCGCTCGTCCTCGCGCGCGGTCTGCAGGTGGTGCGTCAGTTCGGTGAGCTGCTCGGTGCGCTGTTTGACCTCGATGTCCAGCCGGTCACGCTCGACCTGCAGCGCGCGTTGTTGCTCCTGTTGCTGCTGCGTCAGTGCGAGGCTCTGGCGCAGGTACATGAACAGCGCCACCAGCAGGATTCCGCTGAGCGCGGCAATGCCGGTGCGGCTGAGCATCAAGGTGCGATAGATGTCCTCGCGCGCTGCGGCCACCTGCTGCGTCTCCAGCGCCAGCAGCTCGGCGCTGAGCGCACGGATGGCTTCCATCTGCTCCTTGCCGATGCCGCTGAGCGTGATGTCGCGCGCGCTGCCCTTGCCCTGCTGGTGCAGGCCGATCGTCAACGCCAGCTCGGACAACTTGGCATCCGTCAGGCTGCGCAGTTTGGCCAGCAACACCAGCGAGCTGGCTTCGCCCGCGTAGTGGTTTTCGAGCACCGCGAACAAGGCCTCGATGTCCTGGATGGCGCGGTTATAGGGCTGCAAATAGTCGGCGCGATCGGTCAGCAGGTAACCGCGCTGGCCGGTCTCGGCATTCAGGATGCTACGTTCCAGGCCCTGGATGGCCGTGCGCGCGGCCGCCATCTCACCCAGCGCATTGAGCGTGCCCACCGATCGCAAATACGACGCTTCGCTGATGAACAGCATCACCAGCGCCGACGCCAGCGCCAGTGCCACGATGAGCACATTGCTTCGAATGACGGTGGCGATGCGCAAGTCAAACCCCAAGCAAAAATATGGGATCATGTGCGATGCAGACCCGGGGCACCACATGATCCGCATCGCCATCGTCGACGATCACGCCATGGTGCGGGCTGGTTTGCGGCAGTTCTTCGCTGACCAGATCGACTTCCAGGTGGTGGCCGAGGCCGCCAACGGGCGCGAGGCGCTGGACATCGTGCGCAAGGGCGAGGTGGACGTGATCTTGCTCGACATCTCGATGCCAGGCCAGGGGGGCGTGGACACGCTGGCCGCCATTCGGGCCCGCGCACCGGACCTGCCCGTGCTGATCCTCAGCGGTTTCCCCGAGGAACACTACGCCACCACCTTGCTGCGCCAGGGCGCCAGCGGCTACCTGAACAAGGACTGCGATCCCGAGGAAATCGTGCGCGCCATCCGCACCGTGTTTCGCGGGCGCAAGTACATCACCGCGGGTGTGGCCGAGCGGCTGGCCGATTCGCTCACGGGCGGTGGCGACAAGGCGCCTCATGAAACGCTGTCCGAGCGCGAATTGCAGGTCTTCCTGCGCCTGGCCAAGGGCGAAACCATTGGCCACATGGCCGAGAGCATGTCGCTGAGCGTGAAGACCGTCAGCACCTATCGCACCCGTGTGATGGAGAAGATGCAGCTCGAATCGAACAGCGACCTGACCTACTACGCGCTGAAGAACGGCCTGATCCAGTGAGCAGGCGCCGGCCGCTGGCCTCAGGTCAGCGCGCCGGCGACGCTGTTGCCGCTGCCGCCGTTGGCCAGCCGGCCGCAGTAGGCGATGAGCGCGTCGATCTCGTTGGACTTGTCGAACACGCGGTCTGCGCCCAGGGCCAGGCACTTGGTGCGCATGTCGGGTGTGGTGTAGTTGCTGAGCACTACCATCTTGTGTGGTCGCCGCAACCGGCTGCTGGCCTGCAGCACACCCAGCCCCGATCCGCTCTTCAGAAAGATGTCGACGATGACCAGATCGTAGCGGTTGTCGGAATCGCTCAGCCACTGCACCGCGCTCGACTCGTCTTCGGCGGTGCCGACGACCTTGACCGGAACCAGTTCTTCGAGCGCTGCAATCAAGTTCTCCCGGATGACCGGGCTGTCTTCGACGAGGTAGGTCTGCAGTGGAAACATGGGCTCGGGCAGTTGGGTGGGCCCAGAGCCCTGCGATCGGCTCTGCGGGGTACGGCGTTCGCTATGGGGTGTGCTGCAGCGGGGAAGTGTTGCATCGGCAGCGCGGGGTACCCCGATGCGCGGGAGTGTGCGCCGCCGCGCAGCTTGTGCGCCATAGGTAGTGCACCGTGTGTCGTGTCGGACGTTTCCTACGGCGCTCGCGCGCAGCGTGGTGGGCGGCAGCCGGCCGTAGGAGAGCTACTACGGCCGAAGCAGGCGGCGTCCGCTAGCGGCAGGCAGCGGCCTTGCACAGACTCGCGGCACCGTATCAACCCCTGATCCAAAGGAGCCCGCATGAGCACCGTCGCGTTGTTTTTGGCCGTTCTCGCCGTGTCCGGCTCGCTGGGGTTGGCGGCGTGGAGCTGGTTCGCCATGACGAGCATGGACGATGCGTTGCGCACGTTCACCGGCTTCGAGGGCATTCACTTCGAGATCTG
>DASQFA010000623.1:0-8936 GCA_035633375.1 Rubrivivax sp. | reverse complement strand
CAGCTTCACCCCCTTGGGTGCCAGCGCATGCAGTTCGATGAAGCCCTTGATCGCACCGAACAGGCCGTCCTTCAGCCCGGCCTCGTGGGTGCCGCCCACCAGCGTGGGGATTAGGTTGACATAGCTCTCGCGCAGCGTGGCGCCGTCCTCGGTGAAAGCCACGCACCAGGCCGCGCCCTCGCCTTCGGCGAAGTTTTCGGTCTCGAAGCCGCTGGCGTACTGCGCGCCTTCGAACAGCGGAATCAAGGGCTCTGCGCTCAGGCTCTGGTTCACGTAGTCGCGCAGGCCGCCCTTGTAGAGCCATGTCTGTGTGATGTCGGCCCCCGGCCGCTTTGCGTCCGCCCCCCGCGGGGGTTCGCGGCCGTCTTGGGGCGCCCCGACTATGGCGGCGGCGCTGGACTTTTCCTGCGCCAGCGTGACCGTCACCCCGGGCATCAGCACGGCCTTGCTGCGCAGCAGGTGCATCAGCTCCTGCTTCGGCAGTTCGGCACTGTCGAAATACTTCGCATCGGGCCAGACGCGCACGCAGGTGCCCTGCTTGCGTTCGCCGCTGGTCGCCTTGCGCAGCGCCAGCGGCTCGATCACGTCGCCGCCGCCGAAGGCCAGCGTGGCCACCTGACCGTCGCGCCACACCGTCACCTGCAGCCGCCTGGCCAGCGCATTGGTGACGCTCACACCCACGCCGTGCAGCCCGCCCGAAAAGCTGTAGGCGCCACCCGCGCCCTTGTCGAACTTGCCCCCGGCATGCAGCCGCGTGAACACGATCTCCACCACCGGCACCTGCTCGTCGGGGTGCAGGCCGAAGGGGATGCCGCGGCCGTCGTCGTCGATGCTGACCGAGCCGTCGGCATGCAAGGTCAGTGCAATGCGCTTGCCGAAGCCGGCCAGCGCCTCGTCGGCCGCGTTGTCGATCACCTCCTGCACCACGTGCAGCGGGTTGTCGGTGCGCGTGTACATGCCCGGCCGCTGCTTGACGGGCTCTAGCCCCTTCAGGACTCGGATCGAGGCTTCTGCGTAAGTGCCTTGCTGGGTTGCCATGGCGGCGCATTGTAGGTAGCGGCCGCGGCACCGCTGCCAGCGGCCGAATCGGTGCAGCCATCAACTCTTCTTCTGCGCTGACAGCCATAAACTGTCAAAAATCCTGTCAGCCAAGCAAAAAATCCGTGCGCACCGTCGGCTATGCCTTTCTTGTCGAGCGCCTGAACTTGCCCTTGCCGCCGGTTCTTCGGCCAGCGACTATCCAGCTTGTACGCCTTTGTGCCGCTGAGCGACGACAAGCTCTACCGTTACTGGGATGCCACGGCCTGCGTCGAGTTTCTGCTGGCAATGGCCGAACAGGCCTTGCAGAAGGATCTGCGTGAGGAAGCCCGCTTCCTGGCGCTGTACGACGCGGCGCTGAAAGGCGTCGAGCAACGCTTCGACATCCGCGCCAATGCGTTGGCGACGCTGCTGCTGGGCGCGTTTCAGAACAACGGCACCATCTCGAAGAACCGGCGCAGGCAGTTTGCCGATGTCGTGCCCGAGGCAGCCTTCGACTTCATCGAAGAAACAGTCCGTCGCCGCCTGGCAGACGGTGAAGGCAAGCCCACAACCTGAAACGTCCCAACGGGCGTCGTGGCGTCCCATTGGCTGTCCCATTGGCTTGCAGATCCATGTATACCAGACTAGACTTGGTCAACTTTTGGAGCGCACCCGTGGAAACCGTGAACATCTATGACGCAAGAACTCGGTTGTCGCAATTGATCGACAAGGCGGCATCGGGCGAAGACGTGGTGGTCTGCCGCAACGGCAAGCCCCTGGCTCGGATCACGCAGTTGGTCGAGCCTAGGCGCCGCATCCACTTTGGCGTATTGAAGGGCAAGGTCAGCATCGGGGCAGATTTCGATGCGCCGTTGTCGGAAGAAGTGCTGGCAGGCTTCGAAGGCCGTTGATGCGCCTGCTGCTCGACACGCACATCTACCTGTGGGCGGTTGCGTCTGACCCGTTGTTGAGCCCCGAAACCCGCCGCTTCATCGAATCGGCCGACGCGGTGTACGTATCGGCGGCCTCGATCTGGGAGATCGCCATCAAGGCCCGGCTGGGCAAACTTGCTGCCGACCCCGACGCGCTGGCCTCGGCAATCGAATCGAGTGGCTTCCTGCAACTACCCATCAGCGTGGCCCATGCCGCCGGCGTGGCCCGACTTCCCCCGCACCACAACGACCCGTTCGACCGGTTGCTGCTGTCCCAGGCAGTGACGGAGCCATTGCGGTTGTTGACTGCCGACGCCTTGCTGGCCAGATACGGCGCGATGGTGTTGCCCGTGTAGCCGCACGCGCGCGGCAGTCTTATCTTGCTCGCACCGTCGGCGCTAGCCAACCCTGACCAACCTGCGGCATCATGAAGCAAGTCATCAACATGCTGGACGCCAAGACCTCGCTTTCCAAGCTCGTGCAGGCGCTGGAAAGCGGTGCCGAAAGTGAATTCATCATCGCGCGCAACGGCCGGCCTGCTGCCAGGCTGGTGCCGTTGAGGCAGAGCCGAACAGACCGCAGCCGGCGCATCGGCATCGCCAAGGGTCGGTTTGCCGTGCCCGACGACATTGACCGTTCGAACCCGGAGCTACGCGAGCTCGTAAACATGCGCATCCTGCTCGACACGCACATCGCGTTGCGACCCTAAAACCGGGCGTGCGCGACAAGGCCTTGTCGTTGCTGACGAGAACGCTGCCGGTGGCGCTGCGTGCGCCGCGATCAGGGTGTCGAGGTTGCCCAATGGGGTGCCCTGCTGCTCGAGCATGGCACGCAGCGGCCCATAGGCGCCCGCCGCCTTGCGGTCGTGCTTGGTGGGCAATTGATGGCGCTTTCAGGCGACGCGCACTTCCAGGTGTCGGCCGAGCGCGCGCGCGGCGGCTTCGATCTGGTCCAGCCGAGAGGCGTGCCGCAGATCGAACAGCCGGTCAACCTGCGGCATGTGCCAGCCCAGGCGACGCGCCAGTTCGGCCTTCTTGACGCCCTGTTCGGTCATGGCCTGGTACACGCCCAGCTTCGCGCCTTCCAAGGCCGATGGGCGCACGGTGCGCTGCCCGCGCTTGGCCTTGCTGGCCACCGGCAGCGGTTTGCGTGCGTCGACGTAGAACGACAGCGCCGTTTCCAGGGCATCAACAGCTTGCAGCAGTGCCTCGTCTTCGTCGGCGCCGAAGGTCAACGCCTCGGGCACATCGACGAATGTCACCAGCACGGTGTCGCCGTCAGGGGTCAGGGTCACGGGGTAGTCAAACATGGGCGGCCTCACTTCAATCCGAGTTGGCGCTTGATCGCGGCCTCGAGCCCTTTGCCCAGCTCGGCGGTGCCGTGCATGGGCAGCGTGGATAGCTTGCCGTTCAAGAGGACTTTAAGATGCGAACCCTTGCCTGGCTGAAAAGTGGCGGCCTGATGCTCCAGCCACTTCTTCATCTGCTTCGAGTTCACGGGTTCAAGAATAAACACTTCTGTTGTGTTTGGCAAGGGCAATGCCACGTGGCTGTCATGGCCAAGACTGTTACTACCCCTTGGGATCCTACCGATCACTTGAAGACACAGGAAGATATGGTCGCGTATCCATGCAGCGCCGGCCGCAGCGCGAGGTGCGGTCTGACTCGAACGACACCAACGTGCTGATCTCGGGCTTGCTCTTTCCCGGCGGCCCGCGCTCGCGCTTGATCAAGGCATGGCGCGCCGGGGCATTCGACCTGGTGATTTCCGACTTTGTGCTCGACAAGCTGGCGCGCACTTGGCAACACCTGGTCCCCAAGCTGAATGTGAAGCCCGGCGATCTGGCCGACTTTCTGGATACGATCGGACTGCGTGCCGGGTTGCTGCACATCGCGCCTGGCTTCAGCAGCAAGGAATCAAACCATGAACAACGCCATGAACTACCGTGGCTACACCGCCCGCGTCGAATTCGACCCGCGTGACAACATCTTTCGGGGAAAGGTGCTCGGCATCGCCGACAGCATCAGTTTCCAGGGCGAAACCGTGTCAGAGCTGACGGCCGACTTTCACGACGCCATCGATTTCTACATCGAGGACTGCGCATCGACTGGCCGAACGCCGCAAAAGTCCGCCAGCGGCAAGCTGATGCTGCGCATCCCACCCGAAGTACACGGCGCTGCACTCGTCGCCGCGCAGGCTGCCGGCGTAAGCCTCAATCAGTGGGCGACAAAGGTGCTTGACGAGGCGGTTCGAGCCTGAGCCGGCTGCCGTGGTCATGGTCATGGTGCACAGTGGCTTCGCGGAACTGCCGGTTCGCGCCTTGCACTCCCTTCGTGCTGGGATTTGCGTCCCGATTGAGGAATCGTTGTATGGAAACGGTACTTGTATCCCGGAAGTTCCAGATCGTCATACCACGCGCCATTCGTCAGGCGCTGGGCATTGAGCCAGGGCAACGTTTGCAGGCGTTTCGCTACGGCGACCGTGTCGAACTGGTTCCTTTCAGACCGCTGGCGCAGGCGCGGGGCTTCCTGGCAGGCCTGGACAGCCACATCGAGCGCGAAGCGGACAGGGTGTGAACGTCGTCGATTCGAGCGGTAGGCTCGAATACTTCGGTGAAGGCCCGAATGCGGCGTACTTTGCCGGCCCGCTGGCCAAGGCCGATGACCTGATCGTTCCCGCAATCTCGGTGTTCGAGGTCTTCAAGCGCGTCTTGCAGCAGCGCGACGAGGCCTCGGCACTGCAAGCCGCCGCACTGATGCAGCAAGGGCGCACCGTCGCACTCGACCCCGCGCTGGCGATGGCAGCGGCCAGGCTGTCGTTCGAGCTCAAGCTGCCGATGGCCGACAGCATCATCCTGGCCACGGCGCGCCAGTTCAATGCCTTGCTGTGGACGCAGGACGCCGACTTCGAGAACCTGCCCGGCGTGCGCTACGTTGCCGCGGCGCGGGCCTGATGAGTCGAGGCGCTGCAACTGCGCATGGGCAGGCTGAATATCGGTGCGGGCAACGCCGTCACCCTTGAACAGCAGGGGCAGCCCGCGCAGATTGGCCAACGCGTAGCTGAACACATCGCCAAAATTCCGTGCCGCACGGTGGCCATATCTTCGGCTCGGCAAGGCTCTAACCAACTCTGGATGCGCACCTCGCGCTCTGGGCCTTCGTTCACGCTACTCGCGCAATGGGCTGCACATGCAACTGCACCCCGAGCGCCACGCAAACGCGCGCGATGGTGTCGAAGCGGGGCTGCGCGTCTGGCCTCAATGCCTTGTAAAGGGCCTCGCGGGTCAGGCCGGCGGCGCGTGCGATATCGGTCATGCCGCGTGCACGTGCAATATCGCCGAGCGCCGCGGCCAGCAGGGCGGAGTCGTTGGCTTCCATGATGCCGCTGAGATACGCTGCCACGGCATCTTCATTGTCGAGGAACTGCGCCGCGTCGAACTCGGGCAGGTCAGCCACTTTGATCCGTTCGGTCATGATTTTCTCCTTCAGTCAAGCCAACCGCGAGGCCAGCGCCTTGGCGCGCTTGATGTCGCTGGCTTGGGTACGCTTGGACCCGCCGCACAACAACACCACCACCGCCTGCCCGTGCCGCACGAAATACACGCGCCATCCAGCCCCGAGGTGAATGCGCAATTCACTCACCCCATCGCCGACAGGCCCGACATCTCCCGCAAGGCCAAGCGCCAGCCGCTTGACGCGGGCGACCACCGAGCCGCGCACCGCAGCGTCCTTCAACCCCGCCACCCATTCGGTAAATTCCGGCAGCGGCTTGATCGTGAACATGAATCGAGTGTAATCATTCGATTACAGCTAGTCAACAACCGGTGGCCTTCTCCGGATCCGTCGCTTGCGAGTCCCACTGCCGCCAGACTAGACTTGGTCTACTTTATGGAGACAGCCCATGGAAACCGTGAACATCTATGACGCCAAGACCCGGCTGTCCCAATTGGTCGACAAAGCGGCATCGGGCGAAGACGTCGTGGTTTGTCGCAACGGCAAACCCCTGGTTCGCATCACGCGGCTGAGCGAGCCGAAGCGCCGAATCCGCTTCGGCGTACTCAAGGGCAAGGTGAGCATCGGCGCAGACTTCGATGCGCCGTTGCCCGATGAAGTGCTGGCGGGCTTCGAAGGCCGTTGATGCGCCTGCTGCTCGACACGCATATCTTCTTGTGGGCGGTTGCGGGTGATCCCTTGTTGAAGCCCGAGACCCGGCGCTTCATCGAATCGGCCGACGAGGTGTATGTATCGGCTGCTTCAATCTGGGAGATTGCCATCAAGGCACGGCTCGGAAAAATTGCCGCCGACCCAGACGCGTTGCTGGCGGCCATTGAGGCGAGCGGCTTCCTGGAATTGCCCGTGCGCGCAGGCCATGCCGCCGGCGCGGCCAAACTTCCCCCGCACCACAACGACCCGTTCGACCGGCTGTTGGTGGCCCAGGCCATCGCCGAACCACTGAAGTTGCTGACTGCCGATGCGGCGCTGCGACAGTACAGTGATGTCGTCGTGACCGTCTAGGCATCGTCATTGCCGAGAAATCTGCCAAGAGGTGCGGCATATCGACGCCGACATGCTGTCCCGAGCCACGGCGGCACCATCTCGAAGAACCGGCGCAGGCAGTTTGCCGATGTCGTGCCCGAGGCAGCCTTCGACTTCATCGAAGCAACCGTCCGCCGCCGCCTGGCGGGCGGTGAAGGCTCCGTGTTAAGATGAACCATACTGACCATAACGGTCATGGGAGTTTGTCGTGATCACCGAAACCAACGCCGTTGCCTTCCGCCAGAACCTGGGCGAGATGCTCAACATCGTGCAGTACCGCAACGACAGCGTGCTGATCAAGAAAGACGGCAAGCCGGTGGCGGCATTGATCGACGCGCGCCTGTTCGAGCGCATTCGGCGCATGCAGGAACGCTTCGATGCGCTGTGCGATCGCTTGGAGCGCAGCTTCGCTGGCGTGCCCGAAGACTTGGCGATGGCCGAGGTCGAGAAGGCCAGCGCGCTGGCACGTCGCGAAACCGCCGATGCGTGGCGCGCTGCGGGCCGGCTGCCCGCACTGCCGGCAGCCGGCGCCAAGAGCGCCAGGGCAAAGGCCACGCCCAAAGCCCGCCGCTAAAGCCTGCGCATGCGGCTGGTGCTCGACACCAACGTGCTGGTCTCGGGCTTGCTTTTTCCCGGCGGCCCGCCGTCGCGCCTGGTCAAGGCATGGCGCGCCGGCGCATTCGATCTGGTGATCTGCGACTTTGTGCTCGACGAACTGGGGCGCACATGGCAGCACTTGGCGCCCAGGCTGAACGTGGCGCCCAACGATCTGGCCGACTTTCTGGACACGATCGCGGTGCGCGCCGAGGTGATGCACATCGACGCCGACATGCTGTCTCGAGCCGCTGCTGTCGAACTACGCGACCCGAATGACCTGCCCATCCTGGCCATGCTCATCGGATCGGCAGCCGACTTCCTGGTCACGGGTGACAAGGACTTGCTGGCGCTGGCCGGTGCGTACCCGATCCTGTCGCCTGCCGACTTCGTCGGGCGCTTCATGCCATAGGGCTGAACCCGAGCTTTTCCACTGTCCTCAAAGTTGCCAAAGCGCTTGGCGTAAGGCTTAGTGCGCAGGCCGCGGACGGGTCGCCACGAAAACCGGGGCGGTTCATACAGCCGGCGCATGCGGCCAAGCTGCGCAGGCAATTGGCTCAACTGGAGCAGGCCGAGTCGGCGCACGACGTGAACGTGCCCGGTTGGCGGCTGCATCCGCTGACGGGAAACCTGGCCGGGCACGGGTTTGTCTGGGTGAATGGCAACTGGCGTCTGACCTTCCGCTTCAGGGATGGCGATGCCGAGCGTTTGAGCGGGCGCCGGCGGCAGGACGCCAAGCCGGGGCCGGTGAAAATGCACCGCGTACCGCCAGACCGGGCCTGGTGGACTGCCGTTGGCGCGCCGCTTGGGCGAGCGGAGGCAGCCGTGCGCGGAGGCTACGCGATTTGTAGTATCAACTCTCGGCCGCAAGCTCGAGCGTACTTCCTGAGCGTGGCTAGGGAGGGCGAGTGTTTTCCTGTGGCCAGTGAACGCTCCAAACGTGCAACGGAAGGTGGTTGAGTTCCCATGCGTTCCGCGACCTGAGCCTGGGTAAGCCCTGCGTCGTACCTTGCCTTCAGAAGTTGGTCAAGGAGTTCACCTTCCTCACGTTCAATGCGCTCGACTTCCTTCCTGACGCCGGGCCGGCTGAGCAGTTTCGAAACAACTTGATCATGAGTTCGCATCTTTGACCTCCTTCATGCGCTTGCGCGCCACTTCCAGTTCCCGCAGGGGTGTCTTCTGAGACTTCTTGATGAACGAGTGCAGCATCATGATTCGGCGGCCGATCAGAGTGCAGAACAAGACCCGCGCGATTCCGTCCGCGCCCTTGAGCCGCAGCTCAAACAGCCCATCGCCGAAGGAATCGGTGTGTGGTAGTCCCAGATTTGCACCTAGCGCTGTCATTCGACGCGTCAGTACGACGTACCGAGCCGCAAGTGTGTCTGGAAGCGCGAGGATCTCTTCCTCAACGGCTTCGCTGTAGTACTCGATGCGATAGTCCACTGGCGCAGGATAACAAATATGTTACTTCAACGCAAGAGGTCATTGCCGCGCCAGTCTACGGGCCCACACCCTTGTTGTACAATAACGCGTACTTACTTGGAGCTTCAGCATGGATGCCATCACCTACTCGGCCGCACGCGCCAACTTTGCCAGCACGATGGATCGGGTTTGCAACGACCATGAGGCGTTGATCATCACGCGCAATGGTGAGCAGTCGGTGGTGATGCTCTCGCTCGAGGAGTACACCGCACTGGAAGAAACCGCCTACCTGTTGCGCAGCCCCGCCAACGCCAGACGCCTGCTGTCCGCGATGGGGCAGCTGAACGCGGGCAAGGGCGTCGATCGGGAACTGGCCCGGTGAGGCTAAGCTTTGCCGATGAAGCGTGGGACGACTACCTCTATTGGCAGAAGC
>DASQFA010000622.1:0-3607 GCA_035633375.1 Rubrivivax sp. | reverse complement strand
CATTCGCCCGCGGCGCGGCGGATGGCCTGCGCATCGGCGGTGGGGTCGGGCAAGCTCAGGTCGCGCGTCACCGTGCGGAAGTCCTCGAAGCGCAGCTTGATGCCGATGGTGCGGCCGACATAGCCCTTGCGCTGCAGGTCGGCCGCCACCTGCTCGCACAGCCGCGTGAAGATGTCCGTCAACTCGGCGCGGTCGCGCTTGGCGTGCAGGTCGCGCTCGAAGGTGGTCTCGCGGCTCATCGACACCGGTTCGCTGTGCGTCACCACCGGCCGCTCATCACGCCCATGGGCGGCATCGTGCAGCCAGGCGCCGTAGCTGCGGCCGAAGAGTTCGATCAACCATTCGCGCGGCCGCGCCGCCAGTTCGCCGATGGTGCCGACGCCCAGCGTGGCCAGCTTGGCAGCGGCCTTGGGGCCGATGCCGTTGATGCGCCGCACCGGCAGCGGCCAGATGCGCGTGGGCAGGTCTTCCGTCGTCAGGATCGTCAGGCCGTCGGGCTTGTCGAGTTCGGAAGCGATCTTCGACAGCAGCTTGTTCGGCGTCACGCCGATGGAGCAGCTCAATCCCGTGGCGCGCTTGACGCTGTTGCGGACCTCCTGCGCCACCGCGCGCACCCCGCCGAAGGGGTCGTGCGCCAGCGCGTCGTGCACGCCCGGCACCTGGCTCAGGTCGATGTAGATCTCGTCGATGCCGCGGTCTTCGATCAGCGGCGTGACCTCGGCCACCGCGGCCTTGAACAGCTTGGAGTAGCGCCTGTACTCGTCGAAGTCCACCGGCAGCAGCACCGCCTCGGGCGCGCGCTGCGCGGCCTTCATCATGCCCATCGCCGAGAACACGCCCAGGTCGCGCGCGGCATAGGTGGAGGTGGTGATCACGCCGCGGCCGGTGTAGTCGCGCAGTCTCGAAAAGCGCCGGCTGCCGTCAGGCTGCAGCTGCGGCTGGTGGCGCCGCCCGCCGCCGATGACCACCGGCTGGCCCAGCAGTTCGGGGTAGCGCAGCAGCTCCACGGAGGCATAGAACGCATCCATGTCGAGGTGCGCGATCCAGCGGCGTGGCGGCGTGGGCATGCTGCGATTCTGCGCCGGTGGGGCCGCCCGATCCGGCCCGCGCAGGCAGTGGCGGCTCGGCGCCGAACCCGTGCCGAGTCAGCGCCGAGCGGCGGCGCGCGGCGTCAGGCGTTCCTCGCTCGGCAGCTCGGCTTGCGGATCCATCTCCACCGCGATCTGCGTGCACACGGCTCGGCACAGCATCGCGGCGCGCTCGCTTTCGATGCGGTAATAGATCTGCGTGGCGTCACGGCGCTTGCCCAGCACGCCGGCGCGGTACAGCGTGGACAGGTGCTGGCTCATATTGGGCTGCGTGGTGTCGATGTCGCCGAGCAGCTGCGAGACGTTCTTCTCGCCGTTGCACAGCGAGCTGATGATCTTCAGGCGGATGGGAGTGGACAGCAACCCGAACAGCTCGGCGGCGGTGGAGAACACGGCCTCGGATTCATCGTGAGCCTGAGCCATGCGGTGCCCTTCGCTGTAAGTCCATGCAAATATGCGCAGTCGATGATGCTGCAGGGCGGGCGCGCGCGTCAAGCCCGCGCCCGCGGCAGCGCCCGTCACGGCATGCATCCCGTGGGCTCCACCCCACGGGCTGCGCACCCGGCCGCGCGGGGCGCCTGTCTGGAAAGTCTTCTTAAGTGCCGCACGGCGTCGAACACTGCACCAGCCTTCAGAACGACAGCTCGTCGGCCACGGCCTTGATGCCGGCGCGCGCGCAGCTCTCGTCGGCGTCGCCGCCAGGCCCGCCGGACACGCCGATCGCGCCCCACAGCGTGCCGCCTTCGTCGATCGGCACGCCGCCGCCGGCGGCGATCACGCGCGGCAGGTCGCGGATGCCGCTCATCGGCTTGCCTGCTTGCGTTTCCGCCGCCAGCTCAGCGGTGTTGCGCCTGAAGCTGGCCGCCGTCCAGGCCTTGGCCGTGGCCATCTCGACGGTGTGCGGGCCGGCGAAACGGTCGCGCAGCAAGACCTGCGTCTGGCCCGATCGATCGACCACCGCCACCGCCACCTGGAAGCCCTGCGCGCGGCAACTGGCCAGGGTGGCCTGCGCCGCCTTCAGGGCCGTCTCGGGTGTCATGAAGCGCATGTCGAAGGCGGCGCCAGCAGGCTGCGCCAGAGCGCCGGGCAGCGGCGCGCCCAGCAGCAGCGCCAGGGCCAGGGTCGTCGGGGTGGGGAGATCGAATCGCATGGTGCGGGGTCCTTCGTCAAGTGGCCAGTTGGCGCAGTTCGAGAACGTCGTCTGCGGACATTTCGCCGGGAATCACCTGCTTCAGCCGGCCGCGCCGGTCGACGGTGACGGTCAGCGGTGTCAGCCTTCGCCGCGACAGCGCGGCGGCCATCGGCGGGTAGTCCAGCGTGACCGCGAAGTTCCAGCCGTGGCGGGCCATGCTGGCGCGCACGGCGCTCGCATCGTTCTCGTGCGCAATGCTGATCAGCTCGAGCGGCAGGCCGGCAGCGGCCCGGCGCAGCCTCTCCATATGGGCGTTGTGGCCGCGGCAAAAGGCGCAGCTGATCGACCAGAACACCGCCACCACCGCCTTGCCCTCGGTTTGCGCGGCACCCCAGGCGCTGCCGTCGAGCAGCAGCACCTGCGGCCATTGCACGGTCTCGCCGGCAGCGGCGGGGCTGGCGCGCAGTGGGCCCCAGGGCGCACCACCCAGGGCGGCGCCGGCCAGCGCGGCGAGGCTGCGGCGCCGGTCGGGGCGCATCATTTGGCGGCCTGCTCCATCAGCAGGTAGGTGTTGTAGGCGTTGATGCGGTTGGCCGGGCCGAACAGCGGCAGCTTGTCGAAGCGCGACCAGTCGGTGCGTGCATAGGCTTCATCGAAGGGGTCCAGGTTGCGTGCCGCCTCGCCCATGGTGCGGCGCAGGTAGGCCAGATAGTCGCGGGTGAGCTCGAGGTCGGCGCGCGCGTCGGTCGACGCCGGGCCGTGGCCGGGCACGATGATGCGCGCGTCGAAGGCCAGCAGCGTGTCGAGCGCGGCGATCCAGCGCCCGCTGTCGGCCTGGCCGACGAAAGGGATGCGGCCGCGGAACACCAGGTCGCCGGCGAACAGCAGCTTCAACTGCGGCACCCACACCACCAGGTCTTCGGGCGTGTGGGCCGGGCCCGCCGGTTGCAGCAGGAAATCGATGCCGCCGACTTGCAGCGTGGTCGGGCGGTCGATCCAGCGGTCGGCGGCGACAAGCCGGGTGTCGTCGTTCACCGCGGGTGCCAGTTCTTCGCGGCTGGCCGCAAGGCGCAACTGCGCCGTGTCGGAGTTCAGATAGACCAGGCCGTCGCGCTGCGCGATGATCGTCGCGCCGGCGTCCTTGAAGGCCTGCAAGCCGTAGATATGGTCGGCGTGGTAGTGCGTGACCACCACATAGCGCACCGGTGCGGGGGTGATGCGCCGGATCTCGCCCAGCAGTTCCAGCGCCAGCGCCGGTGAGCCCAGCGCATCGACCACCAGCACGCCCTCGGGCGTGACCACGAAGGCGGCGTTGGAGATGAAGTTGCGATTGGCGCTGGAGCCCAGCGCGGACAAGCCTTGCACCATGTACGCATCGGCCGCCACC
>DASQFA010000621.1:0-7535 GCA_035633375.1 Rubrivivax sp. | reverse complement strand
ATCGGCCCGGCGCATGTCTCCACCATCATCGGCAGCCAGCCCTACGAGTTCTTCGCCGAAGAGTTCCGCAAGCCAGTGGTGATCGCCGGCTTCGAGCCGCTCGACGTGATGCAGGCGATTCTGATGCTGGTGCGCCAGATCAACGAAGGCCGCGCCGAGGTCGAGAACGAATTCACCCGCGCCGTCACGCGCGACGGCAACCTGAAGGCACAGGCGCTGGTGTCCGAGGTCTTCGAACTGCGGCGCAGCTTCGAGTGGCGCGGACTGGGCGACGTGCCCTACAGCGCACTGCGCATCCGCGAGGCCTTCGCCACCTTCGACGCCGAACGCCGCTTCAAGCTCGAGACGCGCTCCGTCGCCGACAACAAGGCCTGCGAATGTGGCGCCATCCTGCGCGGCGTGAAGCACCCGCGCGACTGCAAGGTGTTCGGCACCGTGTGCACACCCGAAAACCCGATCGGCTCGTGCATGGTGTCGTCCGAAGGCGCCTGCGCGGCGTACTACAGCTACGGCCGGTTCAAGGACGTGGCCGTCGTCGCTGAGCGGGCTGCGGCGCCACTCGGCTGAGCCCCAAGCTCGCACGCACCCACCCGCCCACAGCGAAAGCCTGAACACTGCCCGGCATGGCCACTGCCGTATCGCCTGCACTTGTCTCACGTCAAAGAGCGAACGGAGCAGGTGGCCAGAATCCGCCTGGGTTGGATCACGGTGAGCGGGCCGCGTGCAGAACTGCGGCCGCAGGACACTGCGGTGGAGATGGGACAATGAAACACGGCTTGCGTGCAGGGTTCGCAGCAACGGTGGCACGCAGGGCGGGTGTGCTGTTCGCCGGGGTACTGCTGACCAGCCTCGCCTTTGGCGCCACGGCCGAGCCCGGCGCAAAAGCGGCCGCTCCGGCCACGAAGGCAGCCTGCCTCAAGTGCCACGACGACCCGAAGGTCAAGGCCGAGGCGAGCGGCAAGTCGATGACGGTCCTCGCCGACGACTTTGCCCGCTCGGCACACCGCAAGCTCGATTGCGCCGAATGCCACGTGAGTGCCCTCTCCGTCAAGCACACGCCGGAGCCACTGGGCCCCGTCGAACCACAGGTGTGCCAGGAGTGCCACGCCGACGAATTCAAGGCCGTCGCCGGCAGCGTGCACGGGCGCCGCGCCAGCGGCGCCAAGGCCATCAAGGACTGCACCGGCTGCCATGGCAGCCTGCACCGGGTGTTGAAGGGCGGCGACCCGGCTTCGCCAGTGTCGCCGGTGAACCAGATCAAGACCTGCGGCGAGTGCCACGAAGAGGTGCTGGCGGACTATGAGCGCAGCGAACACGCACGCGCGCTGCTCAAATCCGGCCTCACCGAGGCGGCGCCGTCGTGCTCCAGCTGCCACGGCAAGCACGACGTGCACCCCAAGGACGAGGCAGCGTCCACCACCCACCACGCGCAGATCCCCAAGACCTGCGGCAATTGCCACAAGGGCATCCTGCGCGAGTGGCAGGACAGCGCGCACGGCAAGGCGCACAAGGAAGGCAACAGCAAGGGGCCGGTGTGCTCGACCTGCCACGAACCGCATGCCATCAAGAACCCGACCGGCGCGGCTGCGCGGCACGCCATGTCGGACGGTTGCGGCAACTGCCACGAGGCGGTGACCGCGTCCTTCAAGGGCAGCTTCCACGGCAAGGCCACTTCGCTCGACAACAAGAAGGCTGCGGCCTGCGCCAACTGCCACACGCCGCACCACAACCTGCCGGCGTCCGACCCGCGCTCGAGCATCCACCCGGATCAGCTCGCCAAGACCTGCGGCACGTGTCATGCGAACGTCAATGCCTCGTTCCTGACCTTCGACCCGCACGCCAACCCCGCCGACCCCAAGCGCAACGCGTACGTGCACTGGATCTGGTTGGGCATGACCTCGCTGCTGATCGGCGTGTTCGGCTTCTTCGGCCTGCACGGCCTGCTGTGGATGCAGCGCGCGCTGGTCGGCAAGTTGCGTGGCGAGTTCAAGCTTGGCCACGGCGGGGACGGCCCCTACGTCCGGCGCTTCAGCAGCATGCAGATGGGCGTGCACGTGGCCATCGTCTCGAGCTTCCTGCTGCTGGCGGCCACCGGCCTGCCACTGAAGTTTGCCGAAGCGACCTGGGCGCCGACCGTGATGTCGCTGCTGGGCGGTGCCGAAATGGCGGGCCTGCTGCACCGCCTGGGCGGCATGGTGACCTTCGGCTACTTCCTCTGGCACCTGGGCATGTTGGTGCACGGCCTGCTGGTCAAGAAGGAACGCGGCTTCTTCTGGGGGCCCCGGTCCATGGTGCCGCAGCCGCGCGACGTGGTCGACTTCATCGGCATGATGAAGTACTTCCTGTACCTCGGGCCGCGGCCGAAGTTCGACCGCTTCACCTACTGGGAGAAGTTCGATTACCTCGCTGTCTTCTGGGGGGTGGCGATCATCGGCGTGTCGGGCCTGGTGTTGTGGTTCCCGACCGCCGCCACGATGGTGCTGCCGGGCTGGGCGCTGAATGCGGCCTATGTCATCCACAGCGACGAGGCGCTGCTGGCCACCGGCTTCATCTTCCTGTTCCACTTTTTCCACACGCACCTGCGGCCCGAGTCCTTCCCGATGGACCCGGTGATCTTCACCGGGTGCATGCCGCTTGCGCGCTTCCAGTACGAGCGCCCGCTGGAGTACGAGCGCCTGGTGGCCGAGGGCGCGCTGGAGTCGTACCTGGTACCGCCACCGACGCCGGCGGCACTGCGACGCGCGTACATCTTCGGCTTCAGCGCCCTGGCCATCGGCATCTCGCTGGCGATTTTCATCTTTGCAGCGCTGCTCGGCAGCCTGCATTGATGGCAAACTTCGCCCGCCCCTTTACCCGACCCCATGACACCGGGTGCGCGCGCCCCTGAACGGAGTAGAACAAGTGATTCGTAGCTTTGTCTCGGTGATCGCTGGACATTGGCTCAGCCTGGTGGGCGCCATCCTGGCGCTGGTGGGCCTGGCGATGATCGTCGTGCTGATCGGCCTGCAATTGGCGGGCTTCCAGGGTGGGCCCTACATCGGCATTTTGACCTTCATCCTGATGCCGATGGTGTTCGCGCTGGGGGTGGCGCTGATGCCGATCGGCGCCTGGCGCAAGCGCAAGCTCGACGCAGCCGCGCGCGAACGCAACGAGCCACCACCGCGCCTTCCGGTCATCGACCTCAACAACGACCGCACACGCGGCACCGTGCTGGTCAGCGTATTCGTCGGCCTGCTCAGCCTGGTCGTCCTCGCCGGGGCCACCTACAAGGGCGTGCACGTGATGGAAACGGTGGCCTTCTGCGGCACCGTGTGCCACGTGGTCATGGAGCCGCAGCACACGGCCTTCCAGCGCTCGTCGCACAGCAAGCTGACCTGTGCCGACTGCCATATCGGCTCGGGTGCCGACTGGTTCGTCAAGTCCAAGATCTCGGGCTCGTGGCAGCTGGTGTCGGTGGCCTTCGACCTGCACCCGCGCCCGATACCGAACCCGGTGCACGACCTGCGTCCGGCACGCGACACCTGCGAGCAATGCCACTGGCCGACCCGGCATGTCGGCGACGTCCTGAAGGTGCGCACCAAGTTCGCCGAAGACGAGGCCAACACGCCGAGCCAGACCGTGCTGCTGATGAAGGTCGGCGGCCAGCAGGGCGGCAGGTCCTCGGGTATCCACTGGCACGTGGACCGGGGCGTGCAGATCCGTTTCCAGTCCGACCCCAGCCGGCAGATCGTCTTCGACGTTGAAATGAAGACCGCCGACGGGAAGACCAGCACTTTCAAGACCGAGCAGCGGCCCACCGGCGCCACCGAATGGCGCACGATGGACTGCGTGGACTGCCACAACCGCCCGTCGCATACCTTCAAGCCGGCGGCGCTGGAGGTGGACACTGCCCTCGACGACGGGCGCATCGACAAGTCGCTACCCTTCATCAAGCGCGAGTCGATACGCGTCCTGAACGTCAAGTACGCCTCGAAGGAGGAGGCAAAGGCCGGCATCGCGCGCGACGTCGAGGCTTTCTACAAGGCCTCGTTCGCCGACCTGGCAAGCACCAAGGCGACCACCATCGCCGCCGCGGGCAAGGCCCTCGGCGAGATCTATTCGTGGAACGTCTTCCCGCGCATGAACGTCACCTGGGGCACGTACAAAAACAACCTCGGGCATGCCGACGATGACAACCCGGGCTGCATGCGCTGCCACGACAAGAAGCACGTGGCCGAGGACGGCAGCAAGATCAGCGGCGGCTGCAAGTCCTGCCATGCGGTGCTGGCGGACGAAGAAGAAGACCCGGAGATCCTGAAGACGCTCAGGCCCTGACACGCCGTGCCACAACTGCGCAAGGACTACGTCCGCCCGGTCGATTTCAAGCACGGCTGCGTCGACATGTCGCATGGCGGCGGAGGCCGGGCGATGGCGCAGTTGATCGACGAGTTGTTCCGGCGCGCGCTGGACAACGAGTGGCTGCGTCAGGGCAACGACCAGGCGATGTTCACGCCGCCGCCCGGGCGCCTGGTCATGTCGACCGACAGCCATGTCGTAGCGCCGCTGTTCTTCCCGGGCGGCGATATCGGTTGCCTGTCGGTGCACGGCACGATCAACGACGTGGCGATGTCCGGTGCCGTGCCGCTTTACCTGGCGGCGGGCTTCATCCTCGAAGAAGGCTTCGCGCTGGCCGAACTGCGGCGCATCGTCGAGTCGATGGCCGCCGCGTCCCTGGAAGCCGGCGTGCCGGTGATCACTGGCGATACCAAGGTGGTCGAGAAGGGCAAGGGCGACGGCGTCTTCATCACCACCACCGGCGTCGGCGTGGTGCCCCCCGGCGTCCACATCGGCGGTGATCGGGCGCGCGCCGGCGACCGCATCCTCGTCAGCGGCAGCATCGGCGACCACGGCGTGGCGATCATGTCGCTGCGCGAAAACCTGAGCTTCGAGACGACGATCCGCTCCGACACCGCGGCGCTGCACGGCCTGGTGGCGGCCATGGTGGCCGCGGTGCCCGGCATTCACTGTCTGCGTGACCCCACGCGCGGCGGCCTGGCCACCACGCTGAATGAACTGGCCGCGCAATCGGGCGTCGGCATGGTGATCGACGAAGCCGCGGTGCCGGTACAACGCCCAGTGGCCGCGGCCTGCGAATTCCTGGGACTGGACCCGTTGTATGTCGCCAACGAAGGCAAGCTCGTGGCGATCTGCGCACCCGAACATGCCGAAGCGCTGTTGCACGCGATGCAGGCGCAACCGCTGGGGCGCGTCGCGGCGATCATCGGCGAGGTGGTCGAAGACCCCCTTCACTTCGTACAGTTGCGCACGCGCTTCGGAGGCCTGCGCAACGTCGACTGGCTGACCGGCGACCAACTGCCCCGCATCTGCTGAAACGCGCCTGCTTGCCCGTGCGCATCCTGTTCCTCACGCACAGCTTCAACGGCCTGGCGCAACGCCTTTACCTGGAACTCGCGGCGCGCGGGCACGAGGTTTCGGTCGAATTCGACATCTCGGACGCAGTGACGATCGAGGCGGTGGCGCTGTTCCGACCGGCGCTCGTCGTCGCGCCCTTCCTGAAGCGCGCCATTCCGGAGGCCGTGTGGCGCCACACGGTGTGCCTCGTCGTGCACCCCGGCATCGTCGGCGACCGCGGGCCGTCGGCGCTGGACTGGGCGATCCAGGAGGGCGAGCCCGACTGGGGTGTCACGGTGCTCCAGGCCGAGGCCGACCTGGACGCCGGCCCGGTGTGGGCTGCCGAAACCTTCATCATGCGCGAGGCAACGAAGTCGAGCCTCTACCGCAACGAGGTCACCGAAGGCGCCGCGCGTGCCGTCGTGGCCGCGGTTCAACGATTTGCCGAAGCCGGCGTGCCGCCCGACACCGGCCCGGCCGGCCGGCGCGGCCGCTGGCGCCCGCTGATGCGGCAGGCCGACCGGCGCATCGACTGGCAGCGCGACGATACGCTGACCGTGCTGCGCAAGCTGCGCGCGGCCGACGGCGCGCCGGGGGTTCTGGACGAGTTGTTCGGAGTCCCCTGCCACCTCTTCGATGCCCACGCCGAGACGAGCGCACCGCCCGCGCAGCCCGGCCAGGTGATCGGCCGCCGGCACGAGGCGGTGCTGCGCACGACGATCGATGGCGCGGTGTGGATCGGGCATGTGCGGCGGGCCGACCACAGTGCGGCGTTCAAGCTGCCGACGACGATAGCGTTCGCGACCGAGTGTGCGGGCCTGGCCGAACGACCGGTCACCACCGAGGCACCGGGCTGGCGCGAGATCCACTATGAAGCCGAGGGCGAAGTCGGCCACCTGCACTTCCCGTTCTACAACGGCGCGATGAGCACGGCGCAGTGCGAGCGCCTGACCGCTGCACTGCGTTTGGCACTGGCCCGGTCCACGCGCGTGCTCGTGTTGTGGGGCGGCGCCGACTTCTGGTGTAACGGCATCCACCTGAACGTGATCGAGGCTGCGGAGAGCCCGGCCGACGAATCCTGGCGCAACATCAATGCGATCGACGATCTCGTGCACACGATCATCGAGGCCACCGGCTGCATCGTGATCGCCGCGATGCAGGGCAGCGCAGGCGCCGGCGGCGCATTCCTGGCCATCGCCGCCGATCGGGTCTGGGCGCGGCCGAGCGTGGTGCTCAACCCGCACTACAAGAACATGGGCAACCTGTACGGGTCAGAGTATTGGACCTACCTCTTGCCGCGCCGGATCAAGCAGGGCGACGCCACCGGCATCATGAACCACCGGCTTCCAGTATTGGCTGAACGTGCAGCCGGCCTCGGTCTCATCGACGCGGTCTTCGGCAACGACCCCCAGACGTTCGCAGAACAGGTTCGCGCGCGTGCGAGCGCGTTGGCCGCCAGCACCGAACTGCCCGGGCTGTTGCTTGGCAAGCAGCAGCAGCGCCAGCGTGACGAAGCCAGCAAGCCGCTGAGGATCTACCGCGACGAGGAACTGGCACGCATGCGGCGCAACTTCTACGGTTTCGACACCAGCTACCACATTGCACGATCGAACTTCGTACGCCGCGTGGCCCCGTCCTGGACCCCGCGCCACCTGGCGACGCACCGCCAATCGGGGCCAGCCGCCCGGTCAGCAAGCGCGGCCGTGGTTGACAAAGGTCAAAACCCGGGTCGGGCCCGATCGCGAGAATCGCCGCCACGCCGATAATCCGCGCTCGAAGTTCACGTCGCGGTCAACCGTGATCGCTCGTGAACAGTTCACTGAGGGTATGCCCTCTGCCCTCGGTCCACACGGAGAAACCCGAATGAAGCTGCCCATTGCCATCGCAGGCGCCATCGTTGCCTTCACCCTTGCCAGCCCTGCCCTGGCCGGTCCGGCCGAGGACATCATCGCCAAGGAAAAGTGCAGCAAGTGCCACACCGAAAAGACGACCAAGAAGGGTCCGTCGTGGGCATCGATCGCCGAGAAGTACAAGGGCAAGGCGGACGCACCGAACAAGCTCTTCCTGCAGCTGAAGAACGGCGGCAAGGTCGGCGATGAAGACGACCACAAGAAGGTTGAAGCCAGCGACGCGGACATCAAGGC
>DASQFA010000620.1:0-2625 GCA_035633375.1 Rubrivivax sp. | reverse complement strand
GGCGCGACGCGCCGAGCACGATCTGCTGGCGCAGCAGCGCCGGCTCGGCCCAGGCCAGGGCCATGGCGTCCTGCAACTGGTCGCGAAAGCCCGTGGCCCCGCCGGCCTGGTAGAAGCCGGCCTTGGCCCACAGCCGGCACGACACCGTCTGGTACAGCAGCCAGCGGTTGACCATCGCGTCGAACAGCGGGTCGGGGGTGAGCACCGTGGTTGCGCCGAGCAGCCGGTCCCACTGGCTGCGCACCTGTTCCAGACGTTGCACCGCGCTCACCGCCGCGGCGCGCGTGGCGAGCTGGCGCGCGGCTTCGGGGCTGTCGGCATAACCCAGCAGGAACACGCGCTCGGTGCTCGCGCCGGCCTCCAGGCTGAAGCGTGAGGACAGCGCGGCGCAGGGGTCGAGGCCGCTGCCTTGCTGCTTGCCGAAGTGGTCGGGCAGCACCGCGCGGCCGCGCGCGTCGAACAATTCGCGCCGGTCGCAACTCCAGTCCTCGTCCTGGGACGCGTCGTCGGCCAGCGCGAAGAAGGCGGTGCCGTTGCCGAAGCCGCCCGATGCCTCGCGCTGGGTGCACAACAAGGCGGTGAGTTTGCGTTCGCGCGTGCGCCTTGAATCGCTGTCGGCCTGCAGGTCGGGCAGCCGCTGCCGCAGCAGCGCGGTGTGCACCGTGGCGCGGCCGCTGCGGTTCTCGCCCATCATCCACTCCGCGACGCCGGCGACGCGCAGATGCAGCGTGCGGTGGCCGCGATTGACCAAGCGCAGCCGCACCTGCTTGACCGAGTGCTCCACGTCCACGCACCAGGACACGCTCACCTCCAGCGCGCCGCGGCGGTGGCTGACGACGCTGCTGCCCTGGCCGTGCGCGACGCGGTAGCTGAGCGCCGCATCGCCCGGGTCGCCCAGGGCGCCGGGTGTGACGCTCCACACCTGCTGGCTCTTGCGGTCCTGGATCAGGAACCATTCCGCAGGCGTATCGGCCACCGGGTCGTTCGACCACGCGGTGAGCTGGTTCATGCGGCTGTTCACGGCCCAGGTGTAGCCGCCGCCGGCTTCGGAGATTTGTGCGCCGAAGCGCGGGTTGGACAGCACGTTGATCCACGGCCGTGCCGGGCGCAGCGTGCGGCTGGTGTCGAAACGGAACTCGCCCGATGCGGCGGCGAACTCGCCACTGTTTATCGGCACCGCGGCCTGCGCCAACGCGGCGGTGGCCAGCGCCGTGGTCGAGGTCTCCTGGCGCCGCTCCAGGGCCAGCTCGTGCAGCGCCACCCAGGCCTGCACATGGTGCAGCAGCGGGCGCCCGTCGGCCTGCAGGTGCACGCGTGCCAGGCGCCGCAGCGTGCTCAGTTCTTCACTCGACAGTTCGTCGGCGCGAAGCACATGCAATGCGGTGCCGACCGCGTGCGGTTGCGCGGCGCTTTCCGCCGCATGGCGATCGCGCATGGCCATCAACTCGTGCTGCAATGGCATCTGGTAGGACGCGGCCTCGGCGTTCACCACCACCAGGTCGCAGGCGACGCCTCCCCAGGCCCAGATGCGCAGCCCCTGGGCAAGCGCGCGCAGCAGGCCCAGGCCGTGCACCGTGCCGGCCGACACCAGCAGCAGCGGCCGGTCGCCGGAGATGCCGAAGCGCCAAAGCGCTCGCCGGTCGCAGACCTCGCTGCCGCCATCGGCGATTCGCTCGGTGGCGGGGCGTGGCCGCGTCAGGCTCAGCACCAGCGCGGTACTCAAGCTCTGGATGGCGGCAAAGGTCTCGGCATTGACGCGCAGCGTGCGCAGCCGGATGCCGGCCAGCGTGGCCGACATCAGCGACGCGCGCTGCACATGGCTGGGCTGCAGATACTTGTCGATCACCGCGCGCAAGGTGCCGTCGTTGTCGGACGCCGCGGTGGCAAAGGTCAGCCGTGCCTTGCCCTGCGGCGCAATGCGCAGGCGCACGGCAAAAGCGCACACCGGGTCCAGGCCGGTGTCGAGCACCACGGCCTCCGGCAGCCTGTCGGGCGCGGTGAGCGTGGGTTGCAAATCGGCCGCAGCGGTCCATCCTTCACCGGCTTCTTGTCCCCTGGCTGGGCCAGGGGGCTGCCAATCCGGCAAGCCCCGTCCTCGCTGGGGCGCCCTATCGCGTTCGATGCTCGAAGCCCGACCGGCCTCGGGCGACGACGCGGCGCCGGCGGCGGCGGGCCAGGGGTCGAAGGCGGCCAGCGGCTGGCTCGCATGGTGGTTGCGGCCGAGCCAGCGCTGGCGTTCGGCCAGCACGCGCACACCCAGCACCTGCGCATCGCTGTCGGCAAGGAAATGCGCCATGCGCAGCGCAGGCTCGGACGGCAGGCGCGGCTTGCGCTCGAAGCACAACGCGTGCTGCGCCGGCTGCCACTCGGCACGCACGAACAAATTGGTGAAGGCCGGGTGCGCCTCGTCGGCACGCGCCGCGGACAGCGTCACCTCGAAGGCCGAGATCAGCTCGATCTCCAGCCACTGATCACCCAGGTTGTGCAGCTCGACCTCGCGGAACTCGATGTCGTCCTCGGGGCTGACCCAGACCGTGCTGTGCGCGTGCAGCCCGGGCCAGACGGCATCGAAACTCACTCGGTCGGCGTGGAAGGTGCTGCGGTAGCTCGCCCGCGGATCAGGGG
>DASQFA010000619.1:0-5445 GCA_035633375.1 Rubrivivax sp. | reverse complement strand
ACGACGATGGACCCGGAACAGCCGCAGCTGTGCAAGGCGCATTGCGACCAGGGTGCGCAAACGCTCGGTGCGGCTACGACGGTCGACCTGCCCGTGTCGCCGCTGCTGATGGCGGTGCTCGACTGGTCGGTGCAGGCACTGGCGCAGCCGATCGGCGGCCGGTGTTGCAGCACCGTGCCGTCGGGCGCGCCGCCGCCGGGCACAGTTCCCCTCTACCTGTCCCTGCTCGTCCTTCGCTGCTAGCGTGGCGGTGTCGATCAGCCTGCGCCCACGGCTGGGCGCGGTGCTTCGATGTCGCCCGTTGCCGGGCATTGTTGCGAAGGACAAGACATGGCACTCACCTCTCACGCCGCGCGCGCCATCGGCAGCGGCGCCTTTTTGCGCAGCCTCGCCATCGCATGGGCACTTGCCGCGTGCGCACCGGCGATGGCCGGGCTGGGCTTCGACGAGACGCTGCGCCTGGCGCGCGAACAGGCGCCCGCACTGATGGCGCAGCAGGACGCTCTGGCCGGCGCACAGGCCCTGCAGCCCGCTGCCGCCACGCTGCCGGATCCGCGGCTGATCGTGGGACTGGACAACCTGCCGGTGACGGGCGTGGACAAGTTCAGCACCTCGGCCGACTTCATGACCATGCAACGCATCGGGCTGATGCAGGAAGTGCCCAACGGCGCCAAGCGGGATGCGCGTTCGGCCCTGGCCCAGGCCCGTGTCGAGCGCGAGCGCGCAATGCTCACGGCGGCCGAACTGACGGTGCGGCGCGATGCGGCGCTGGCCTGGCTGGCGGTGTACTACGCCGAGCGCCGCGCCGCCCGGTTGGCGGATCTCGAGCGCGAGAACAAGCTGCTCATCGACACGCTGGACGCACGCATCGCCTCGGGCAAGGCCATGCCCGCCGAACGCACGATGGCGCGGCTCGAGGCGCTGATGCTGGCCGACCGGCACGACGATGCGCTGCGCGACATCGAGCGCGCCCGTGCCGCGCTGCGCCGCTGGGTCGGCGTGCGCGCCGGCGACGCGCTCGAAGGCGAAGCGCCTGCGTTGCGCGTGGTGGGCGAACAGGCGCGTGCCGACGTGCATCGCCACGCCGAGATCGCGCCCTACGCGGCGATGCTGGCGATGGCCCAGGCCGAGGTGCGCGAGGCCGACGCCGAGCAGCGTGGCGATTGGGGCTGGGAGCTGGTGTACAGCCGGCGCCCGCAGTACAGCGACATGGTGTCCTTTCAGCTCGTCTTCGACCTGCCCTGGGCGCGCGATCGGCGCCAGCAGCCGATGCTCGCCGCGAAGCTGAAGGATGCGGCGCGCGTCGAGTCCGAGCGCGCCGAGCTGATGCGCCGGCACGCCGAGGAGCTGGACGCACAACTCGCCGAGCTGAAGGCGCTGGATGCGCAGCATGCGCGGCTCGAACGCCACGGCATCGCGCTGAACAGCGAGCGCGTGGCGCTGGCCCTCGCCAGCTACGAGGCCGGGCGCGGCGACCTGGGCGCCGTGCTGGTGGCGCGCCGTGAGGCCGTGGAGACACGCCTGCGCCTGATCGACCTGGACGCGCAACGCATGGCGCTGCGCGTGCGGCTCGACACCTTGATTGCGGAGTGATGACCATGGCCACGACTTTTGCACGCATCGCCTCCAGCCTCGTGCTGCTCGGGCTGGGTGGCCTGGCGGGCTGGGGCCTGGGCCAATGGCGCATGTCCCACGCGCCCACCACCGACACCGCTGCCGCACCCGCTGCGTCAGCTCTGTCCGGTGAACGCAAGGTGCTGTATTGGTACGACCCGATGGTGCCGACGCAGCGTTTCGACAAGCCAGGCAAGTCGCCGTTCATGGACATGCAGCTGGTGCCGCGCTACGCCGACGAAGACCAAGCCAGTGCGGGCCAGAGCGGCACGCTGGCACTTTCGACGCAGGCGCAGCAGGCACTCGGCCTGCGCCTGGCGACGGTCGAACGCCGCTCGATCGGCTCGGCCGTCGAGGCCGTGGGCACGGTGATGCTCAACGAGCGCGATGTCAGCATCGTGCAGGCGCGCAGTGCCGGCTTCGTCGAACGTGTCTATGCGCGCGCCAGCGGCGACGTGATCGCCGCCGGCGCACCGCTGGTGGATGTGCTCAACCCCGAATGGCTCGGCGCGCAGCAGGAATACCTGGCGGTCAGGGCCATTGGCGACGCCGCGCTGACGCAGGCCGCGCGCTCGCGTCTGCTGCTGCTGGGCATGCCGGACGCGCTGGTCGAGCGTGCCGAGCGTTCGGGCCGGGCCATCGCCGTGCACACCATCACCGCGCCCTCCGGCGGCGTCATCACCGAGCTGATGGTGCGCCAGGGCATGACGCTCGCACCGGGCATGACGCTGGCGCGCATCAACGGCCTGTCGACGGTGTGGCTGGAAGCGGCCGTGCCCGAGTCGCTGGCCGCCGCGATCCAGCCCGGGCAGCCAGTCGAGGCGCGCTTTCCGGCCCTGCCGGGCGAGGTCGTCAAGGGCAAGGTGGCCGCCGTGCTGCCCGAGGCGAACCGCGACACGCGCACGCTGCGCCTGCGCATCGAGCTGCCCAACCCGGGCCAGCGCCTGAAGGCCGGGCTGTTTGCCCAGGTCAGCCTGCGCGGCGCGGCGCGCGAGGCGCTGGTGGTGCCGGCCGAGGCGGTGATCCGCACCGGCAAGCGCGCGCTGGTGTACGTGTCGGAGCCGACGGGACGCTACCGCCCGGTGCAAGTCGAGATCGGCGAGCAGGTCGATGAGTACATCGTCGTGCGTGGCGGCCTGGCCGCTGGGCAGCAGGTGGTGGCCTCGGGCCAGTTCCTGGTGGATTCTGAAGCCAGCCTGCAGGGCGTGATGGCTCGTGGTGCGCCTGGTGCGCCTGGTGCGCCTGGTGCCCCGGGTGCCCCGGGTGCGGCCGGCACGGCGGCCGCATCGGTGCCGGGCGCCGCGTCCGTCTATCGCACCACCGGCGTGGTCGTGGACATCGAGCCCGACAGCCTGACGCTGGAGCATGCAGCGGTGCCGGCGCTGAAATGGCCGGCCATGACCATGCCCTTCAAGCTTGGCGACAAGGCATTGGCGACGGGTCTGAAGAAGGGCCAGTCGGTGAGCTTCAGCTTCGACAAGCAGGGCGACGACTACCGCATCACCGCCATCGCGCCGATGACTGGCGCCAGCGCCGTGGACGGTGGCGCCGGAGCGCGGCGATGATCGCCGGCCTGATCCGCTGGTCGGTGGCGAACCGCTTTCTGGTGCTGCTGGCCACGGTCTTTTTCACCGTGGCCGGGCTGTGGAGCCTGCGCACCACGCCGGTGGACGCGCTGCCCGACCTGTCCGACGTGCAGGTCATCATCCGCACCAGCTACCCCGGGCAGGCGCCGCAGATCGTCGAGAACCAGGTCACCTATCCGCTGGCCACGACCATGATGTCGGTGCCCGGCGCCAAGACGGTGCGCGGCTTCTCGTTCTTCGGCGACAGCTTCGTCTACGTGCTGTTCGAGGACGGCACCGACCTGTACTGGGCGCGCTCGCGCGTGCTCGAATACCTGAACCAGGTGCAGGGTCGCCTGCCGGCCAGTGCCCGCACGGCGCTCGGCCCCGATGCCACCGGCGTGGGCTGGATCTTCCAGTACGCGCTGGTCGACCGCTCGGGCCGCAACGACCTGTCGCAACTGCGCGCGCTGCAGGACTGGTTCCTGAAGTACGAACTGAAGAGCCTGCCCGACGTGGCCGAGGTGGCCAGCATCGGCGGCATGGTGCGCCAGTATCAGGTGGTGCTCGATCCGGCCAAGCTCGCCGCCTACGGCATCACCCATGCGCAGGTGCGCGATGCGCTGATGGCCGGCAACCAGGAAACCGGCGGCTCGGTGCTGGAACTGGCCGAGGTGGAGTACATGGTGCGCGCCAGCGGCTACCTGAAGACGCTGGACGACTTCCGCGCCATCCCGCTGGCCGCCCGCGGCGGCGTCGCCGTGCGCCTGGGCGAGGTGGCCACGGTGCAGCTCGGGCCGGAGATGCGGCGCGGCATCGCCGAGCTCGACGGCGAGGGCGAGGTGGCCGGCGGAGTGATCATCCTGCGCACAGGCAAGAATCCGATGAGCACCATCCAGGCCGTGAAGGGCAAGTTCGCCGAGCTGCAGAAGAGCCTGCCACAGGGCGTGGAGATCGTCACCACCTACGACCGCAGTGCGCTCATCCAGCGCGCCATCGAGAACCTGTCGCACAAGCTGCTCGAGGAGTTTCTCGTCGTCGCGCTGGTGTGCGCCATCTTCCTGTGGCACATGCGCTCGGCCCTGGTGGCCATCATCGCGTTGCCGCTGGGCGTGCTGGCTGCCTTCGCGGTGATGCGCTACCAGGGCATCAACGCCAACATCATGTCGCTGGGCGGCATCGCCATCGCCATCGGCGCGATGGTCGACGCCGCGGTGGTGATGATCGAGAACGCGCACAAGAAGATCGAGGCCTGGCAGCACGCCCACCCGGGGCAAAGGCTCGAGGGCGAGGCGCACTGGAAGGTGGTCACCGATGCGGCGGTCGAGGTCGGGCCGGCGCTGTTCTTCTCGCTGCTCATCATCACGCTGTCGTTCATCCCGGTGTTCACGCTGCAGGCCCAGGAAGGGCGGTTGTTCGGCCCGCTGGCCTTCACCAAGACCTACGCCATGGCGGCCGCCGCCGGGCTGTCGGTGACGCTGATCCCGGTGCTGATGGGCTACTGGATCCGCGGCCGCATCCCCGACGAGAAGCGCAACCCGATCACGCGCGTGCTCATCAGGACCTATAGGCCTGCGCTGGAATGGGTCTTGAAGTGGCCGAAGGCCACGCTCGGCGTCGCGCTCATGGCGCTGGCCACCACCGCCTGGCCCTTGATGCAACTGGGCGGCGAATTCCTGCCGGCGATCGACGAGGGCGACCTGCTCTACATGCCTTCGGCGCTGCCGGGGCTGTCGGCGCAGAAGGCGGCCGAACTGCTGCAGCTGACGAACCGCATGATCAAGACCGTGCCCGAGGTGGAGCGTGTCTTCGGCAAGGCCGGCCGCGCCGAGACCGCCACCGACCCGGCGCCGCTGGAGATGTTCGAGACCACGATCCAGCTCAAGCCGCGCGAGCAGTGGCGAGCGGGCATGACAGCGGAGAAGCTGGTCCAGGAGCTGGACCGCGCCGTGCAGGTGCCGGGGCTGTCCAACCTGTGGGTGCCGCCGATCCGCAACCGCATCGACATGCTCGCCACCGGCATCAAGAGCCCCATCGGCGTCAAGGTGTCGGGCACCGACCTGCGTGTGATCGACCGCATTGCAGGCGACATCGAACGCGTGGCCAAGCAGGTGCCGGGCGTCAGCTCTTCGCTGGCCGAGCGCTTAAGCGGCGGGCGCTATGTCGACGTGCAGATCGACCGTGCCGCCGCCAGCCGCTACGGCCTGAACATCGCGGAAGTGCAGGCCATCGTGGCGGGGGCGATCGGCGGCGAGATGGCGGGCGA
>DASQFA010000618.1:0-6046 GCA_035633375.1 Rubrivivax sp. | reverse complement strand
CGGCGCGGCCGCCGGCGCAGACAGCCTGCCGCACCGCCAGACCTGGCGCGATTCGGCGCGCGGCATCCTGCCGCTGGCCTGGCCGGTGTTCATCGCGCAGCTGGCGGTGGTGGCCTTCGGCACGGTGGATACCTTGCTGGTGGCGCGCTACGCCGCGCTCGACCTGGCGGCATTGGCGGTGGGTTCGGCCGCCTACATCACGGTGTTCATCGGCTTCATGGGCGTGGTGGTGGCGGCCGGACCGATCGTCGGCCAGTTCTTCGGCGCGAACAAGCTGCACGAGGCCGGCCACCAGCTGCACCAGGCCGTGTGGGTGGCGCTGGGCCTGTCGGTCATCGGCAGCACGCTGCTGGCTTTCCCGTGGCCCTTCCTGGCGCTGGCGCAGGCCACGCCCGAAGTCGAGGCCAAGGTGCGCCAGTACCTGTCGGAGCTGGCTTTCGCCTTGCCGGCCGCACTGCTGTTTGCCGCCTACCGCGGCTTCAACAACGCGGTGTCGCGGCCGAAGGCGGTGATGGTCATCCAGCTCGCCGGCCTGGGGCTGAAGCTGCCGCTGTCGGCGGCGCTGGTGTTCGGCGTGCCGGCCTTAAGCATCCCCGAGCTGGGCGTGCGCGGCTGCGGCATCGCCACCGTCGTCGCCATGTGGTCGCAGGTGCTGGCGGGGCTGTGGGTGCTGAAGCGCGACGCCTTCTACGCGCCCTTTGCGCTGCGCGGCCCCGGGCTGCGGCCGCCCGACCGCAAGGCCATCGGCGCGCAGTTGCGGCTGGGCGTGCCGATGGGCGCGTCGATCCTGATCGAGGTAACCGGCTTCGCCTTCATGGCCATCTTCATCGTGCGCCTGGGTGCCACGGCGGTGGCCGGGCACCAGCTCGCGGCGAACATGGTGTCGGTGCTGTTCATGCTGCCGCTGGCGCTGGCCAATGCCACCGCCACGCTGGTGGCGCAGCGCATCGGCGCGCGCGAGCTGCAGGCGGCGCGGCGCATCGGCTGGCACGGCCTGCAGATCGGCGTGTGCCTGGCGGCGGCGGTGGGTGCGCTGATCTACCTGTTGCGCCACAGCGTGGTGCAGCTCTACACGCACGACGCGGCGGTGGTTGCCGCGGCGCTGCCGCTGCTGGCCTGGGTGGCGCTGTTCCACACTGCCGATGCAGCGCAGGCGGTGGCCGCGTTCGTGCTGCGCGCCTACCGCATCGCCACCCTGCCGATGATCATCTTCGCCGTCTCGCTGTGGGGCGTGGGCCTGGGCGGCGGTTATGTACTGGCCTTCGACCTCACCGGCCTCACGCCGCCGGCGCTGCGCGGTGCGCGCGGCTTCTGGGTGGCCTCCACGGCGGGGCTGGTGCTGGCCGCGCTGGGCCTGAGCGGCTTGCTGCTGCTGGTGCTGCGGCGTCAGTCGCGGCGTGAGGCCGCGGCACACGAGGCGACGCCGAAACCTCATCAAGCGAGGTCAGGGCAAGCGTAGGCGACAGGCTGCGCGGCGTCGGGCCTTGCCGGGCCACCGAAGCAGATTCGCGCTCGAGGCTCGCCGCTGCGTCGTCTGTCCCAAGGGCTGCTGACGGCGCAAAGCTGCCGAATACAAGCAGCCTTCACCGCAGAGGAACGAAGGACGCAGAGGTCCGCAGAGAAATACAGGAAACGATTTGAATCCATTGCATTTCCCCTGCGCCAACTCTGCGTCCTCCGCTGCTCTGTGGTGAATGAATTCGGTGTTTCGCGAGCGGCGGCTATGCGCTGCAAGCAGCCCGTGAGCCTCGTGCCATCGAACGCCAGCGTGTCTCAGGCCCCCGGGGTGAAGCTCACACCGGCGGCGGCCAGCGCCGGCACGGCTTCGATGCCCAGGCCGGCCGCCGGTGAGACGATGCCGAAATGCGGCGTGCGGCCGAGCGTACCGTCGGCCAGGCCGAGCGCCATGGACACTGCCATCTCCGGCGTGGAGCGGTAGCCCGGGTGGCCCTTGGCGACAACGCGACCGCGAAAACGCGCTCCGCTCGCGCCGCGCGCAAACACCTGAAGCTCGTAGCCGATGGCGTCCAGCGCGGCTTCGCTTGGGCCGGTGCCCTGCTTGGGCACCACGCGCTGGAGCACGCTGCCAAGCAGCCCGCGTTGGAACTGCAGCGGCCCGGCCACCGTGGCACCCAGGTGGGCCAGCGGTGCGGCCACCGCCGCGGCCGCGGCCCACTGCAGTGCCAGCGAGGCGCGTGCCGGCAGCCAGCCGGGCAGCACGCTGGCCATGTTGGTGCCTTCTTGGTAGCGGAAGGCGGTGTCGAACAGCGTGGCATCGTTCATCAGCGCCACACCGCGCAGCACCACCGGCGGGTTGATGAAGGGGCCGGGTAGGGTGGGTGCGGTCACTGCCTGCACGTCGGCGTCGTAGCGCGGCAGCCAGTGCAGCGCATTGCGCCGCGCCACGCCGGCGGCGTCGTCGGCATCCGGCGGCAGCAGGCAGGCCATGTCCTGCAGGCAATCGGTATGGTCATGCTCCAGCAGCTCGGTCACGGTGGCGGCGGTGCCGCCGCTCACCAGGTCGTGCGCACGGGTGAGATAGCGGCCGGTGATGCCGACCAGGATCTTCACGCTGGCGCAGGCCTCGCCGCATTGCTGGCGCAGCTGATGCGCGGCCCACAGCGTGGCCAGGTCGAAGGGCAGCGCCTCGTAGCCTGCGCAGGGCATGATCTTCACGCCCGCGCGCACTGCGGCCGCATGCTGCTCGCGCACCAGGCGCTGCATCCAGAAGGTTTCGGCCGACAGGTCCAGGTAGTGCGTGCCGGCGCCGATGCAGGCCGCGACCACCGCGTCGCCGGTGGCGTGATAGGGGCCGGCCAGGTTGAACAGCACCTGCGTCTGGCGGGCCATGGCCTGCAGCGACGCGGCATCGCGCGCATCGGCCACGATGATCTTCGGCGCAGTTGTGCCCCGCGGCAGCATCTCGTCGAGCAAGGCCTGCAGCCTGCGCGCATCGCGTCCGGCCACCGCCCAGCGCGCGTCGGGTTGTTGGCGCAGCACGGCACGCACCGCCTGGCGGCCGGTGAAGCCGGTGGCGCCGAACAGCACCAGGTCGAAGGGCTTGCGTGCGGCGCCGCGCGGCCTCTGGGTCGTGGCCGCAGGTGCCGTGGCCCGGCTGGCGGCTGGCTTGCGTGCCCGGGTGGCGGCGGGCTGTCTCCCGGCCCTGTCGGTGCGGTTGGCAGCGGCTTTGTCGGCGCTCTGGCCGGTGGGTTGGCGTGCAGGCTTGCGCAGCGCCGTGCGGCCCGCCGCGGCCGCCGCTTTGGCGGTGGCTTTGCGGACCGTCTGGGTGGGGGCCTTGGGCTCGGCTTTCGCCGCGGTCTTGGAGGCAGGTGCCCGGGCCGTCTTGCCGGCTTTGCGCGGGGTGGATCGGCGTGGGCTCGTGGCGGGTCGGGTGCGCGTGTTCATCTCGACGATGGCAGTAGATCCAGGGCGCGAAGCTTACGCTGCCGGCAGGCTAAGCCGGAAACAGCTGCCGCCGCCGTCGCGCGGCTCGCAGCGCACGCTGCCGCCGTGACGCTCCGCGATCTGCCGCACCAGCGACAGGCCCAGGCCGACGCCGCCCTCGCGCTCGGCATGCCCGGGCAGGCGGAAGAAGGCTTCGAAGATGCGCTCGCGGTAGGCCTCGGGTACGCCCGGGCCGCGGTCGCAGACGCTCACCTCGGCCCGGCCGCCGGCCGCGCGCTGCACATGCACGGCGATCTCGGCGCCGCCGTAGCGTTGTGCGTTTTCCAGCAGGTTGCGCAGCGCGCGGCGCAGCAGCCGCTCGTCGCCGGCCACCTGCACGGTCTGGCCGTCGGCCGGCACCTGCAGGCGCGCCGCCTCCTCGGCGGCCAGCGCCAGCAGCTCGACCGTGTCGGTGCCGGGCTGCGGCGCCGCGCCGGCATCGAGCCGACTGGCCAGCAGCACTTCTTCCACCAGCGCATCGAGCTCGCCGACGTTGGCGTGGATCTCGCGCTTCAGCGCCTCGCGTTGGCTGGCCGGTGCGTCCTCGATCATCGACACCGCCATCTTCAGCCGCGCCAGCGGCGAACGCAGCTCGTGGCTGGCGTTGGCCAGCAGGCTGCGGTGCGATTGCAGCAGCGCCTCGATGCGCGCGGCGGCGCGGTTGAAGCTGGCGCCGAGAGCGGCCACCTCGTCGCGTCCGTCTTCGGCCACGCGCTGGTGCAGCGCGCCGGCACCGAAGGCCTCGACCCCCTGCTTCAGTGCTTCGAGGCGGCGCGTCAGGCGCCGCACCACCGGCCAGGCGCCCAGCGCGATGGCCGCAAAGAGCACCAGCGACAGCGCCGCCACGCCCAGGCCGCCGCTGGCCATCGGCAGCGGCCACCAGGCCAGGCCGGGCGACGCCATCGCGCCGCGGTGCATGCCGGGCTGCGGCCCGCCGGGGCCCGTGTGCATGTCGCCCCCGGCCCGCTGGCCCGGGCGCAGCGGCACGCCGGCAGGCATGCGCAGCGGCGGCGGACGCATGATCCACAGCGTGCGCCCATCGGCCAGGCGGATCGGCTGGGCGCGCCGCGCCATCGGCAGCCCATCGGCCTCGTGCCGCAGGTAGGCGTCGGAGACGGCGATGCGCGTGCCGCTGGCGTCGTCCAGCGCCAGCGGCACGCGCAGCCGGTTCGACCAGTCGCGCAGCGCGGCGGCCTGTTCATCGGCGCTGGCTTCGGCGCCGGGCAGCGAGCGCTCGAGCAGCTCGGCCCAGGCCGCGGCGCGCTCCTGGACGGTGCTGGCAAAGCGCTCGCGCTCGCGCTCCAGGTGCAGTTGCATGAGCCAGCCCGAGACCAGCGCGAACAGCGCCAGCGCCACCAGCACGGTGAGGTAGATGCGCAGGGTGAGCGAGCGCATGCGCGGATCAGGCTTGCGCGTCCTGCGTCTTGGCGAACAGGTAGCCGGCACCGCGCACGGTGAGCACGCGCTGCGGCGCCTTGGGGTCGTCTTCGATGGCCGCGCGGATGCGCGAGATGTGCACGTCGATGCTGCGGTCGAAGGCTTCCATCGGGTGGCCGCGCAAGGCATCCATGATGCGGTCGCGCGACAGCACGCGCCCGGCGCTGCGCGCCAGCACCAGCAGCAGCTCGAACTGGTGGCTGGTGAGATCGCAGACCTGCCCATCCAGCCGCGCCTGGCGCGCGCCCACGTCGATGTGCAGCCGGCCGAAGGCGAGCACCTCGCCCGGCGCGGCGTCGGGCAAGGCACGCCGCAGCAGCGCCTTGACGCGCGCCAGCAGCTCGCGCGGCTCGAAGGGTTTGGGCAGGTAGTCGTCGGCGCCGAGTTCCAGCCCGACGATGCGGTCCATCGGCTCGCCGCGCGCGGTGAGCATCAGCAGCGGCAGGCGGCGCAGCCGCTCGTCGGCACGCAGTTCGCGCGTCAGCTCCAGGCCGTCGCCGTCGGGCAGCATCAGGTCGAGCAGCAGGGCATCGTAGTGATCGCGCTTGAGGCGCTCGCGCCCGGCGGCCAGCGTGCCGGCGCAGTCGACCTCGAAGCCATGGCCGCGCAGGTAGTCACTGACCATCGTGCTCAGGCGGGCATCGTCATCGATCAGCAGCAGGCGCTCGTGCATGGGCCTCGAACCGAAAAAGCTCCGGCCCCGTCGGGTGCCGCAGTGCAAGGCCTGCGTGCTGCAGGCGAGAAGTCAACTCAGGTTGCGCCCGATTGTGCGGGCTCGCCCGACCCACAGAGGAGCCGGGCCTTCGACCCAGCATTCGGCGGTGTGCAGCCACTGCCTCGGTTCGGGCGGCAGGCCCCTTCCGGGGCCTGCGCGCGGGCTCAGCTCTTCGGTGCGTCGATGGCTTGGCGTTCGCGCTGATGGCGATGCATCATGTCGCGCCGCTGGGTCATCTGCTCGGCCAACTGCTTGCGCTGCTCGGGCGTGAGCACGCGGCTGATTTCGAGCATGGCCAGCGTCATGCGCTTGCTGGCGGCATCGTGCATCGCCACCTGCTTCTGGCGCAGTGCCTCGACGGCGTCGGCATCCACCGTGGGCTGCGTGAACAGCAGCATCGCCTGGTCGCGCAATGCGCGGCCCGCTTCGCGCTGGGCACGCATCTCGCCG
>DASQFA010000617.1:0-2216 GCA_035633375.1 Rubrivivax sp. | reverse complement strand
GGCGCTGGCACAACTGGCCGACGGCATTGGCGACCCGGCCGTGCGCACGCGCGGCACACTCGGCGGCAGCCTGGCGAACAACGACCCGGCGGCGTGTTACCCGGCGGCGCTGCTCGGCCTGGGCGCCACGGTGCACACCGACCAGCGCGACATCGACGGCGACGCCTACTTTCTCGGCCTCTACGAGACCGCACTGGCGCCCGGAGAACTGATCACCGGCGTGAGCTTCAAGCTGCCGCAGCGCGCGGCCTACCTGAAGTTCAAGCAGCCGGCGTCCCGGTTTGCGCTGGTGGGCGTGTTCGTTAGCCAGGGCCCGGGCGGTGTGCGCGTGGCGGTCACCGGCGCGGGGGCTTGTGCCTTCCGCGTCGCGGCGATGGAAACCGCCCTGGCCAGGCACTGGGCTGCCGATGCCATCGCCAGCGTGAAGGTGCCGGCTGAAGGCCTGAACAGCGACCTGCACGCCAGCGCGACCTACCGCGCCCACCTGATCGGCGTGCTGGCTAGGCGCGCCGTGGCGCAAGCGGCATGAGCCTGCCCGGCCGTCCGAAGGGCGAATTGACCGCAGTGCGCCGCACGGAGGTTGCCTGATGAGTCGGCCGGGCCGCGGCCCGGGTGCGGTGCGCGGCATGCCATGAGCCCCGTGAAACGAAACGGTGGCGCTCGCCGCCGTGCTACATTCGCGCTCATGCACTGCACAGCGATCCATTTTGCGAGCTATTGGTTTACGGCCCCACCCGGCGGCTGGATGACATTGCGCTCGTAACACGACACGCACGCAACGCACCCAGAAAACCGCCGGTCACCCCGGCGGTTTTTTTATGCCCAGGAGCTACACGATGATTTCGAGGACCAGCCCAAGCAGCGCAGACCACCGCTACGCACTGAGTGAAAGGACCAGCGAGACCGACGATCAGCGCATCCAGGACGTGACGCCGCTGCCGCCGCCGGAGCACCTGATCCGCTTCTTCCCGATTGCCGGCACGGCCGCCGAAAAGCTGATCGGCAAGACGCGCACCGCCGTGCGCCAGATCATGCAGCGCAAGGACGACCGGCTGTTGCTGATCATCGGCCCGTGTTCGATCCACGACCCGACGGCAGCGCTCGAATACGCACGCCGCCTGAAGGCGCTGCGAGAGCAATACGCCGACACGCTGGAGATCGTGATGCGCGTGTATTTCGAGAAGCCGCGCACCACCGTCGGCTGGAAGGGCCTGATCAACGACCCCTACCTGGACGAGAGCTACCGCATCGACGAGGGCCTGCGCATCGCGCGCCAGCTGCTGGTGGAGATCAACCGCCTGGGCATGCCGGCAGGCAGCGAGTTCCTGGACGTGATCAGCCCGCAGTACATCGGCGACCTCATCAGCTGGGGCGCGATCGGCGCGCGCACCACCGAAAGCCAGGTGCACCGCGAGCTGGCCTCGGGCCTGAGCGCGCCGGTGGGCTTCAAGAACGGCACCGATGGCAACGTCAAGATCGCGATCGACGCGATCCAGGCGGCGGCGCGCGCGCACCACTTCCTGTCGGTGCACAAGAACGGCCAGGTGGCGATCGTCGAGACCAAGGGCAACAAGGATTGCCACGTCATCCTGCGCGGCGGCAAGACGCCGAACTACGACGCCGCGCACGTGGCCGCGGCCTGCAAGGAGATCGAAGCGGCAAGGCTGGACTGCACGCTGATGGTCGACTGCAGCCATGCCAACAGCGCCAAGCAATACCAGCGGCAGGTCGACGTGGCGCGCGACGTGGCCGCGCAGCTGGCTGCGGGCAGCCGCTGCATCTTCGGCGTGATGGTCGAAAGCCACCTCGTGGCCGGTGCGCAGAAGTTCCATGCGGGCAAGGACGACCCGGCCAAGCTGGCCTACGGCCAGAGCATCACCGACGGTTGCCTGGGCTGGGACGAATCACTGGCGGTGCTGCAGGTGCTGAGCGAAGCGGTGCAGGCACGGCGCAGTGCCTTCAGGGCCTAAGTTTTTCGGGCGTGCCCGAGCAACGCACATAACCGGCCGATCCAGGCGCAAAGCGCAGGCATAGCTCGAGCCATGGCGAGCGTTTGCAACGACGAGCGGGCGTGTTGTGGCGTGATGCGCGGGCATGAGCGGGCATGAGCGAAAGACCCTCAGGCTCATCAAGCCGACGCAGCCCAGCCCAGCGCGCGCAGCAAGCCGCCCAGCAATGCCAAGGTAATCCCTGCCGCGAGGAGCGACTGCCACCAC
>DASQFA010000616.1:0-5704 GCA_035633375.1 Rubrivivax sp. | reverse complement strand
CAGACCGCACCGAGGTCAACGCCCAGATAGCCATGCACGATCACGTTGCGAAATCCGGAGAGTTCCCGCCATGGGATCTGCGGTTCGGTGCCCTTGATCTCGCTCGACAAACGCTGGCTTGACTCGGCCAACGTCTGCAGGTTGCGGATGACTGCGTCTTGCACCAGGCGCGAGGCGTCGAAGCGGGCGCGTTCGGCGTTGGTGTACTCGAGGATCCGGTCCAGGCAGTCGCGCATGTGCGCCAGCAGCACCCGGTCGGCCTCGGGGCCCGGGTTCACAGCGGCACGGCGCTTGCCACCACGCGCTCGCGCAGTGCAGGGTGCAAGCTCGCTTCGGTGACGACGTCCACACGGCGGCCAAGCAATTCCTGTGCATCCAGCAACAGGCCGCCCAAGGCAAGGGCACTGGTCCCTGGGGCCAGGGTCACCAGCAGATCAACGTCACTGTTATTGCTGCCGTCGCCACGGCTCATCGAGCCAAAGACCCATACACCCGTGACGCCGCGCCTGCGTGCCAGGGCCAGCAATTCGGCGCGGTGGGTTTCGATCAGCGTATGCATGACTGGCAGTGTAGCCATCCTGTGCCGACCCGGGCGGCTGAGACCCGGGCGGCTGCTTCAGGGCTGCAGGGCGAATGACCGCGGTGGGTCGATTGCCGGCCCACACGAACGACCGCTGACCGACACCTGAGTCTTGCTGCACGGGCACTCCAAGACCGAACGGAGGTGATGGGGGGCTTCCGCTGCATTGCGGCCGTCCGTGAACCCGAGTGGGCAGAGAACTTCGCGTCCTTTCCGGCGAGGAGATAGGTGCGAACCGAGCCCCATGGGCCGGAGCACCCGCAACCTCGCGCTGCAGCCTGCTCCCTCCGCGGTGCCAGCGGGCAGACCTTGTGCTCTTGTGCTGCCCTACATGTGTGCGCACTTGATGGCAGACTGCACGCCCCAACCCCAAGGAGACGCAGGCATGTCCGACCCCCACAACCGCATCGCACTCGTCACCGGCGCAGGCAGCGGCATTGGCCAGGCCAGCGCTATCCGCCTGCTGCAGGACGGCTGGCGCGTGGTCTTCACCGGCCGCCGGCTGGAGGCGCTGCGCGAGGCCATCGCCTCGGCCGGCGACCCTTTCGGCGACATCGAGCAGCGCGCGCTGGCGGTGCCGGCCGACATGACGCGGCCCGATTCGGTGGCGGCGCTGTTCGATGCCGTGCGCGCGCGCTTCGGCCGCCTCGACCTGCTCTTCAACAACGCCGGCACCGGAGCGCCGCCCGTGCCGCTGGACGAGTTGACGGTCGAGCAATGGCGCATGGTGGTGGACACCAACCTGACGGGCGTGTTCCTGTGCATCCAGCAGGCCTTCCGCATCATGAAGGCGCAGTCGCCCAAGGGCGGGCGCATCATCAACAACGGCTCGATTTCGGCTTACGCGCCGCGGCCGAATTCGGCCCCCTACACCGCCACCAAGCATGCGGTCAGCGGGCTGACGCGCTCGGCCTCGCTCGACGGGCGGCCGCACGACATCGCCGTCGGCCAGATCGACATCGGCAATGCCGCCACCGACATGACGCAGCGCATGACCCAGGGCGTGCCGCAGGCCGACGGCAGCATAAAGGCCGAAGACCGCATGGACGTGCGCCATGTCGCCGATTCGGTGCTGCACATGGCCAACCTGCCGCTCAGCGCCAACGTGCTTTTCATGAACGTGATGGCCACGAAGATGCCGTTCGTCGGGCGCGGTTGACCCTGCTGCTAATATTCAAAAAGTACCCAACCGACGGAGGAACTGCATGAGCGAACTGACTGCGGCCCACAAGGGAAAACTGATGGACGACCTGCGTGTGGTCATCTCCGACGCCGAAGAGGTGTTGCGTGTCACCGCCGACCAGGCCAGCAGCGGCGCGGCCGATCTGCGCGTGCGCATGCAAGAGCGCCTGCGGCAGGCCAAGGGCCGCCTGCTCGACCTGCAGGAAAGTGCGGCGGCGCGTGCGCGGGCTGCCGGCCATGCGGCCGACGACTATGTGCACGAGCATCCCTGGAAGGCGATCGGTGCCGCGGCTGGCGTCGGCATGATCATCGGCCTGCTCATCAGCCGCCGCTAGCACAGCCGGCGCGCATGCCCGCGTTTCGCGCGGGGCGCGTCGATCCGCTGCGGTGCCCGGGGCGCTGCGACATCCCTTGGCGGCGCGGCTGGGGCTGATGAAACGTGCCTGGGCGCGCCTGAGCGCGCCTGGCCCGTCGCCGCATTCAGGCCGCGGGCGCGGCGGCGCTGGCGACCGTCCAGTCCAGCAACGCACCCAGCACCACGCTCACTGCCTGGCTGGCCGCCTGGGCTACACCCGAGGCGTCGCGCGGCGACGCCGCTGCGGCTTGCACAAAGCTTCGTCGAGCCAGCAGCTTGCGGGTTGGCCAGTCTATGAGCTCGGCGGTGACGATCAGCCGCACCTGGCCCGGCTCGCTCGAGGCGTCCAGGTACAACTCGTCCAGGCGCAGGCTGAGCAGCAGGTCGCCGCGCACGCCGGCGGTGCTGAGTGCCACCTCGCGAAAGCGTTTGGCGCCGGCGAACCGGGCTTCGGTCAGCACCAGCAGCGACTGCGCCGGGCGCTCGCTCCAATAGCCGAACTGGAAGTACGAGCGGCTCTTGCCATCTGCGCTGAAGACCATGCGGTCGCTGTCGTACAAGCCGGGCAAGGCAGCAGAGGCGATCAGCAGCACCCGGTCGATGTGCGGCCCGGCGCTGCCCGCAGCGCTGCCAGCAGGATCGCGCAGCAGGTGGAAGTCCTGGCGCGCCCCCGTGCTCAAGGTGCAGCCCGCCAGCAGGCCGAGTGCCGGGGCAGCGCCCAGCAAGGGCAGCTGCAGCAGCGTGCGGCGCCGTGCGTCGTACTCCAACCTGCCCATCAACGCGCCTCCCCTGGCCCGAGTTGTTGCTCACCGGGGCCCAGCAGCGCTGCCTTCGGGTCCTGCAAACGGTCGAGGGCGCGCGCGATGCGCTCGGCGCTGCTGCGCAGCTCCTGCGCTGTGGTGCGCAGCTCGAGCGTGCCGATGTCGATGGCCGCATCGGTGCGGCGCAGCAGCGCGCCGCCGTCCTTCTCGAACACCTGCAGGCTGCGCGACAGGTCGCGGTCGAGCGTTCGCGTGGCCTGGGTCAGCTCGCGCAGCGCGGCCTGCGCGTCGCGCAGCGTCGTGCCGGCCTCCTGCGACAACGGCTCGGCGCTGTCGGCCAGGCGCTGCGCCGCATTGGCGATCTTGTCTGCCGACCGGCGCATGGTGGCAATGCCCTGATCGAAACTGGTCGCCGACTTGTCGAGCGCGCCCAAGCGGGCGTTCAGGCCATTCGACAGGTCACGCAGGTTGACCAGCAGATCGGCGAACACCTTCTGATTCTCAGGCCCCATCAGCTCGTTCAGCCTCAACAACGCGCTGTCGGCAGACTCGGCCAGACGGCTTGCTGAATCGGTGATCTGGTCGATGCCCGAAATGCCTTCGGGGATCACCGGATAGCGCTCGCCCTCGGCCACCTTCACCAGCACCGGGCCGGGCTCCCCCGGCGTGTCGAGCTTGATGCGGGCGATGCCGGTGAGCACGTTGCGGCTGACCGAGGCCTTGGTGTTCTCGCGCACGGGGGTCTCTCGCGCCACGCGCACCAGCACCTTGACGCGGTTGATGTTGTCGGGCTGGATCGAATAGCTCTCGACGCGGCCGACGGTGACGCCGCGCATGTTGACATTGGCGCCGACCTGCAGCCCTTCGAGCGACTGGCGCTCGAAATAGATGGTGTAGAAGCGGAAGTCCGAGTCGCGGCCGCTGCTGCTCAACCAAAGGAAGCCGAAGATGGCGGCGCCCAGCAGCGCCAGCACGACCGCGCCGATGACGGTGTAGCGGGTGTCAGGCTCCATCGGCGGGGGCGTTTCGGCCAGAACTTGAGTCGTGGGTCACGGTGCGGCGCGAAGAGAAATACGATTGTATCCAGGGGTCCTGCACAGCCATCACCTCGTCGGCCGTGCCGTCGGCCAGCACCTTGCCGCTGCCGAGCACGACGATGCGCCGCGCAATCGACAGCAAGGTGTCGAGGTCGTGCGTGACCATCAGCACCGTCAGGCCCAGGTCGCGGTTGAGGAAGGCGATCAGCTCGTCGAAAGCGCGCGCGGTGATCGGGTCCAGCCCCGAGGTCGGCTCGTCCAGGAACAGCACTTCGGGCTCCAGCGCCAGCGCGCGCGCCAATGCGGCGCGCTTCTTCATGCCGCCGGACAGTTGCGCCGGCATCTTTGCGCCGACATCTGCCGTCAGGCCGGCCAGCGCCAGGCGCAGGTTCACCAGCCGCGGCAGCAGTTCGGCCGGCGTGTCGGTGTGCTCCAGCAGCGGCGTGGCCACGTTGCCGGCCACGTCGAGCGAGGAGAACAGGGCGCCCTCCTGGAACATCATGCCGAAGCGTTTGCGCGTGGCGGCCAGGGCTTGCTCGGTGGCGTTCCACATGTCGGTGCCAAGCAGCTGCACGGTGCCTTCGGTCGGCCGGTGCAGGCCCAGGATCTCGCGCAGCAGCACTGATTTGCCACTGCCGCTGCCGCCGATCAGCGCCACCAGCTCGCCGCGACTTATCTGCAAGCTCAGCCCGTCGTGCACCGTCTGCTTGCCGAAGCGCGTGGTCACGCCGTCGACCACGATCACCGCGTCTTCAGCGGCCACGGGAGGCTCGGCTCACAGGTCGAGCTCCTGGAAGATGACCGCGAAGATGGCGTCGAGCAGGATCACCGCAACGATGCCCTGCACCACGGTCGAGGTGGTGTTGATGCCGATGGAGCGAGTGTCGCGGCTGACCGACAGGCCCATGCGGCAGCCGATGACGGCGATGAACAGCGCGAACACCGGCGCCTTGGCCAGGCCGATGACATAGTGGCGCGGCGCCAGCGCCACGTGCAGCCGCTCGATGAAGGTCGGCGGCGTGATGTCGAGCGTGAGGTTCGACATGACCATCGCGCCGGCCAGGCCGGCCACGTTGCCGACGAACACCAGCAGCGGCAGCGTCAGCACCAGCGCCAGCACGCGCGGCACCACCAGCACCTGCGCGGCCGACAGGCCCAGCGTGCGGATGGCGTCGATCTCTTCGGTGAGCTTCATCGTGCCGAGCTGCGCGGTGAACGCCGCGCCGGAGCGCCCGGCCATGATGGTGGCCACGATCAGCGGCGAGAACTCGCGCGTGATGCCCAGCGCCACGCCGTCGACGACGAAGATGTTGGCGCCGTACTTCTCGGCCTGCAGGCCGAGCATGTAGGCCATGACCACGCCGATCAGGAAGGTCACCAGCGCCACCACCGGAATCGCGTTCACGCCCACCTGGCCCAGCTGCGCGAACAGCTCGTGCACGCGCAGGCTGCGCGGGCTCAGCAGCACGCGCGCCATCTCGGTGAGCGTGCGGCCCAGGAACTCGACATGGCCGAGCATCAGCTCGCCGCCTTCGACCGTGGCCTTGCCGACCCGCGCCAGCGCCGACAGGGCGCGCGGCGCTGCGGCCACGGCGCTGTCGGCAAAGCGGCTGCGCACCACCTCGACGATGCGGCCATGCCCGGCGTCGAAGCCGCGCAGCGTGAGTGCGGCCACGTCGGCACCGGCCTGGTCCAGGGCGTTCAGCACCAGCAGTGCCGCGGCAGTGTCGATGTGCTGCAGCGCGCTGCCGTCGACCACGGTCGGCAGCGCGCCGCGCGCCGCAACGGG
>DASQFA010000615.1:0-3470 GCA_035633375.1 Rubrivivax sp. | reverse complement strand
ACCTCGCATCTTTGCCAGCTGGGAAGGCGCCTACACCCTCGTTGACCGCACGACGCAGCGAACGGGAGCCAGGTTCGACGACGCCTACCGCTATGTCGATTGGCTGCTGACCGTGCCCTTGCTGCTGGTCGAGCTGATCCTTGTGATGCGTGTGTCATGTGCGGAACCGCGATCCGAAGTAGCAAGCTCGGGTTGCTTGCGTGCACTGATGGTGGTGCTGTGCTATCAGGGTGAGATCTCGACCGACCCGAGCACTCGTTGGCTCTGGCGGTCGCTGGCGATGGTGCCGTTTGCCATCCTGCCAGCCGTCACTGGAAAGCCGCCACCAACGGAACATCATCATGAATGCTGAATACGCACCGGCTCGCATCCCTGGCCTAGAGCCGCGCCCTCGGCGGCCAGAGTCAAGCACCCGCTGGGTTGCAGCTACGCCCCATGCGATCGTCGTTGGCGCCGGCTTTGGTGGCATGGCGGCCGCCTTGCGCTTGCGGGCGAAGGGCTACCGGGTCACGCTGATCGATCGTTGTCGTCAGCTTGGTGGCCGCGCTCAAGTGTTCGAGCGTGACGGCTTTCGTCACGACGCAGGACCGACTGTCATTACGGCGCCGTTTCTGTTTGAGGAGCTGTTCGCCCTGTTCGGCGAACAGTTTGCCGACCACGTCAAGCTGGTGCCTTTGAAACCCTGGTACCGCTTTTGTTTTGCTGATGGCGACCACTTCGACTACGGTGGCACGCTGGACGAAACGCTGGCTGAAATCGAACGCATTTCGGCCGTAGACCGCGACGGCTACGTGCGCCTGCTCGAACACTCCAAGCGCATCTTCGACATTGGCTTCACGCAACTGTCGGACAAACCGTTCGATCGGCTGCGCACCATGTTGCGGGTTATTCCCAGCCTGGTCCAGCTGCGTTGTGATCGCACCGTCTGGGGTCTGGTGAGAACCTTCCTGAAGAACGACAAGCTGCGGCAGGCCTTCTCGATCCAACCTTTGCTCGTCGGTGGCAATCCCTTCGACACGACCAGCATCTACGGGCTGATCCACTACCTTGAACGGGCCTATGGCGTCTACTTCGCCATGGGCGGGACGGGTGCGATCACCCGCGCACTCGGCGCATTGATGGAGCGCCGAGGTGTGGCTGTACAACTGGGCCGCACGGTACAACGCATTCGCGTCGAGAGTGGCGTAGCCACGGCGGTTGAACTTGCTGACGGTGGCGTTTTGGCGGCCGATCTGGTGGTATCGAATGCTGACGCCGCGCACCTCTACTCGGCTATGGTCCCCAAGAATCAGCAAGCTTGGTCATCACGACTCAAGCTGGCGGCGGCAAATTACTCGATGGGTTTGTTTGTCCTGTACTTCGGCACTCGCCAAGCCTACCCGGACGTAGCCCACCACACCATCTGGCTAGGCGAGCGCTATCGCGAAATGCTCGACGAGATCTTCAACAAGCAGGTGCTGAGCGAAGACTTTTCGCTCTACCTGCACCGGCCCACCGCCACCGACCTCAGCTTCGCGCCCGCGGGTTGCGAAAGTTTCTATGTGCTTTGCCCGGTGCCCAACCTGCAGGCCGACATCGACTGGGCTGTGCAAGGGCCGCGGCTGCGCGACCGCATCGTGGCTGCGCTCGACCGCACAGTCTTGCCGGGCCTTGCCGAGACCATCACCGCCGAATTCAGCATGACACCGCGCGACTTCAAGCACGATTACCTCAGCGTCAATGGTGCGGGCTTTTCGGTGGCGCCGCTGTTCAGGCAGTCGGCATGGTTCCGGTTCCACAACCGTGCAGAGGGCATCAGCAACCTTTACCTGGTAGGCGCGGGTACCCACCCCGGTGCGGGTCTGCCAGGTGTGCTGTGCTCGGCGAAGGTGGTCGACGCGATGATCCCGGTGGCGCAGATGGTCGTGCGACAAGAAACGCAGATCGCGTGACCGGGAACGCAGCTGTCCTGCCATCGCAGTCCGTCTACGCGTCCGCAGATGAACTGCTGGCACGGCGAGGCCACAGCTTTCACTGGGCGCGAAGGTTGCTCAGCGCCAGGCACGCTGAGCGCGCGACGCGCCTGTACGGTTTCTGCCGCCGCATTGATGACGTGCTGATGAGGCAGCCGATGCAGCCGCTGCCCATGCGGAACTGGCTGTCATTGCCCAAGCGCGGCAGAGTGGCGAGTGCGACGACGCTGCGACAGCCGCCATGCTGCAGTTGACGCACGCCTGCCAAATCGGATCGGCCGTTCCCTTTTGAGTTGATACGCGGCGTCGAAGGCGACTTCGGTAGAGCCCAAGGCGTAGCATCAACAAACTTGGCGTCTGGCAGCTGCCCCTCAGCCTGACAGGCAAAGTTTTGGAGAATGAGGCTCGCAAGCAAAGCTTGCAGCCCGTAAAGAAAAAGCCTGCAAGCTCTCGCTTGCAGGCCATGGACATCCTCGGCCCGCGAGGGCCCTGATGACTTGACTTGGAATTCAGGCTGAAGGCAGCAGCACCGAATCGATGACGTGGATCACGCCATTGGTGCAGGCGATATCGGTCTTGACCACGTTGATTTCGCCGTTCAACTTTACGCCGCCCGTGGTGCTGATCTTCAGCAGCGCGCCGTTGACGGTGGCCGCGGTCTTGCCGTCCATCTTCATCACGTCAGCGGCCATTACCTTACCCGCTACCACGTGGTAGGTAAGGATGGCCTTCAGCTTGGGGATGTCCTTCAGCAGGCCATCCACGGTGCCGGCCGGCAACTTGGCAAACGCTTCGTCGCTGGGAGCGAACACTGTGAACGGGCCCGCGCCCTTGAGAGTGTCCACCAAGCCGGCGGCAGTGACCGCGGCAGCCAGAGTCTTGAAGGTACCCGCCGCGACGGCGGTGTCGATGATGTCGTGCATGTGAATTTCCTTGACTTAGTCTTCAATGAACCCTGGTCGGAATAGATGCAGGGCGACAGCACGTGCGCTTCGATGAGTCGAGGTCCACCTTGTGAATCGGTTTGACTCTCACCCGGGCTGCAGGCAGAGACTAGGCCGGTTTGTCCGTGCATGGGCCAGCAAGGCTATTGCGATCTGTGCTGGGCATTGCGCGCTCTCGCGAATTGCACGCGGTGCGCCCGTTCAGTACTCGAGCGCCGTCGCCTTGCCCTGGAACACGCGATAGCTGAATACCGTGTAGCCGACGATCACCGGCGGCACGACGCAGGCGCCGACGAAGATGATCCACAACGACTCGGTGCTGCTGGCCGCCTGCCAGATCGTCAGCCGGTCGACCACGAGCCAGGGGAAGAGGCTGTAGGCCAGACCATAGAAGGCCAGCATCACGATGCCCACTGCGCCGGCGAACGGCACCCAATCGCCGTACGCGTTGCCCTGTGCCAGGCGCGTCGGCAGACGCCGCAACGACCGCTCGACGATAAAGAACAGCAGCAGCGTGGCCAGCGGCACCGGCGCCAGCAGCACCACGTAGGGTAAGGTGAACCAACGCTCGAAA
>DASQFA010000614.1:0-6970 GCA_035633375.1 Rubrivivax sp. | reverse complement strand
GCATGGGCCCCGGGGATAGGCCAGCACCTGCCTCGGCAAGGACCCCACCGCTGAAGGCCATGTTCGAGCTCGTGCTGCGCGCGCCGCAGGCGCTGGTCGAGCCGGTATCCGACGCGCTGATCGAAGAGCTGGAGGCACTCTCGGTGTCGGTCGAGGATGCCGACGCCGGCAGCGACGGCGAACAAGCGCTGTTCGGCGAGCCCGGCATGCCGGCCCCGCAGCCGGGCTGGCGGCGCTCGACGCTGAACGCACTGTTCGCCGACGAAGCCCAGGCCACCGCTGCGGCCACGCGGCTGCTGTCACAACGCTGGGCCGCAGGCCTGCAGCTGCAATCGCTGTCGCCGCTGCAAGACCAGGACTGGGTGCGCCTGACGCAGTCGCAGTTTGCGCCAGTGGCCATCGCCGCAGGCTTCTGGGTCGTGCCCAGCTGGCACGAGCCGCCCGCCGACGCGCAGCACGTCATCCGGCTCGACCCCGGCCTGGCGTTTGGCACCGGCACGCACCCGACCACGCGCATGTGCCTGCGCTGGATCGCCGCGCAGGCCGCCACGCTGTCGGCGCCGGGTGCACGCGTGCTGGACTACGGCTGCGGATCGGGCATCCTGGCCATCGGCGCGGCACTGCACGGCGCGCGCCGCATCGATGCGGTGGACATCGACCCGGCTGCAGTAGCGGCCACCGAAGCCAATGCGCAAGCCAACGGCGTGCGCTTGCAGGCCGGCTTGCCCGAGCGCGCCGAGGGCGAATACAGCTTGGTGCTGGCCAACATCCTGGCAACGCCGCTGAAGCTGCTGGCGCCGCTGTTGTGCGCGCGCCTTCAGCCGGGCGGTCATCTGGTGCTGGCCGGCATCCTCGATCGACAAGCCGACGAAATGAAAGCGGCCTATTCGCCCTGGCTGGCGCTGCAGGTCTGCGATGCACGGGAGGGCTGGATCCTCATGACCGGGCGGCGCAGCACCACGCCCCCGCAGGAGCAACGGTGAGCCTGGCCACGCGCTGCCCCGCCTGCGGCACCGTCTTCCGCGTGGTGCGCGACCAGCTGAAGGTGTCCGCCGGCTGGGTGCGCTGCGGACGCTGCTCCGAGGTTTTCAACGCCAGCCAGCGGCTCTTCGACCTGGAGCACGAAGGCGCGACGGCCGCTCAGGCACCCGACGCGGCTGCGGTGCCACAGCCCGCCGGGACGCCCGCTGGCACGCCAGCGGCGCCGCCCGCCAGCGCCCCGACGTCAACCGACCCCGCGCACGGCTCCGACAGTGCGTCGAGCCCCGCGGTGGCACGGGTCCGCTCCGCGCTGGCGCCGCCCAGCCAGCCCGCCGCCCTATGGGAACCCGAACGACGCGCCAGCACCGTGCTTCAGTCACCCGGCGAGCCGATTGCCGAGCCGGCGAAGGGTGTGCGCGAGACGCCAACTGCCGCCGCCGCAGATGCCCCGGCGGACGGTGCTTTGGACGACGCGTCGACAGGCGCGTCGATAGGCTCCTCGATAGGCTCCTCGATAGGCTCGTCGATAGGCTCGTCGACAGGCTCGTCGACAGGTTCTGCGGCGGACACGGCGGCCACACCGGCATTCGAGCTGGCAGTCGAGCCTGCGGCAGAGCCTGCACATGCGACCAAGCATGCCCCCACGCCCGAATTCATCCGGCGCGCCGACCGCGCCGCGCGCTGGCACCACCCGGCGCGGCGCGGCACCCTGGCCGCGTTGTCGCTGCTGCTGACCGCGCTGCTGGCAGCGCAGATCGCCCTGCACTACCGCGACGGGCTGGCGGCCGGCTGGCCGGTGTCGCAACCCTGGCTGCAAGCTGCCTGCAATGTGCTGGATTGCCGCATCGAGGCGCCGCGCCGCATCGACAGCCTCAGCGTGGACAGCAGCGGCCTGGTGCGGGTGGAAGGCAGCTCGATGTATCGCCTGTCGCTGGTGCTGCAGAACAAGGCATCGACGCTGATGCATATGCCGGCCATCGAGCTGGCACTGACCGACACCCAGGGCCAGACGATGGCGCGGCGCGTGCTCTATGCCGCCGAGCTGGGCAACCCGGCCAACAGCCTGCCGCCGCGCGGCGAGGTATTGCTGCAGGCCACGCTGGAGCTTGGCGAGCAGCGCGTCGCCGGCTACACCATCGAGCTGTTCTATCCGTAGTCTCGGGCCCGTTGGCTGGCCTTGCAGCGCACGCAGGCACAGTGCAGCTTGCCGCTTCCTATGTCATTGACCGCAAGCGCGTATCAGTCCACGAAGCAGGCGCGAAAGTCGGCCAGCACGCCGGCGGCGTCCACCGCCACGCAGGCGCGCTGCTCGGGCAGGCCGTCCCAAGCAGTGGCCGCGTGCCCCAAGCCGCGGCGCGACTGGATCGTCTGCCCCAGCGCCAGGCCCTCTGTGACCACACGCACGGCGCCGTGCTGCACCTGGAAGCGCGAATCGTCCAGCGCGCAGGCCACCGCGCTGGCGTCGTGCGCGAAAATGCCTCCGCCAGTGCGCCGCACGTAGAAGCGCTCGTAGGGGCGCGAGATGTCGCGCAGGAAGCGCCCTTCGGCGCCGCCCTCGTCGCCCAGCGCATCCAGGTAGGCCGTGCTCATCAGCACCTGGTGAGTGACATCCAGGCCTACGATGGTCACCGGCCAGGCGGCGCCGAAGACGATGTCTGCGGCATGCGGATCGCAGATGACGTTGGCTTCGGCGACCGGCGTGACGTTGCCGCCATGGCCGAGCGTGCCGAAGGCGCCGCCCATCACCACCACACGCCGCACATGGCGCGGCAGATCCGGGTCGAGCGCCAGTGCCAATGCCAGGTTGGTGAGCGGGCCCACCGCCACCAAGCTCAGCTCGCCGGCATGTCGGCGCGCCATGTCGCAGATGAAACGCGCCGCGTCGATGGCCTCGTGGCTGCGCTCGTGCGTGGGCCGCGGCGCCACGTCGCCCAGGCCGTCTTGGCCGTGGATCTCCACAGGGAAACCCCGCGCCGCACGCGCCAGCGGCAACGCGGCACCGCGCGCCACCGGCACGTGGATGCCGAAGCGGTGGCACAGCGCCAGCGCGTTGGCGGTGGTCACGTCCACCGGCGCATTGCCGAAGACGGTGCTGATGCCCACCAGCTCGGCGCGCGCATCGCGCGCCAGCATCAGCAGCGCCATCGCGTCGTCGATGCCGGGATCGGTGTCGAACAGGATTTTCGTGACGGCGGGCTTCATCGGCGCGGCTCGGTGCGGCTGGGGCGCATCGCTCAGGGGCGCAGCGGCAGCGCCACGCCGATGGCCATGAACACCCCTCCGCAAGCCTGGTTGAAGCGCCGGCCGACGCGTTGCAGCCACGGGCTGATGCGGTGCGCCAGGCGCGCGATCAGCGTCTCGGTGGCGATCTCGACCAGCGCGAAAGTACCGGCCATGATGAGGAACTGCAGGACAAGGCTGCGCGCGGGGTCGATGAACTGCGGCAGGAAAGCGGCAAAGAAGAGCAGCGCCTTCGGGTTGGTCAGCGCTGACAGCGCGCCCTGGCGGAACATCGACCCCCCGCCGCGCGGTGCGGCACTGCCCCACAGATCCAGCCCGATCGGCGGCGAGCGCCACACCTGGATGCCGAGCCAGACGAGATAAGCGCCGCCGAGCCATTTCAACACCGTCAGCCAGACCAGCGAGCTCTGAAGCAGCGCGCCGATGCCGAACATCGACAGCGCGATGACGATGACAAAGCCGCAAGCGCCGCCGAAGATGGTGTACAGCGCCTTGTCGTGGCCGTGCAGCGCGCCGTGCGTCAGCGCCAGCAGCCCGTTGGGCCCCGGCGAGAGCGACAGACCCGTGGCGGCCAGCAGGTAGATCAGCCACGCATCGAGGGCCATGGGCTCAGCACTCCGAAGCGGCGGGCCGGGGCTTCAGAACGGCCAAGCCCCATAGTGCGATTCATAGTTCGAGCGAATCTGCGCCAGGGTCGGCTTGTGGTTTTGGCAGCCCTGCACCGCGATCTTGATCGAGCCGAGCACGCTGCCCAGCTGCGCGCCCTGCAGCAACGGCAGGCCCTTGGCCATGGCCAGCAACAACCCGGCGCGGTAGGCATCACCGCAACCGGTCGGATCCTTGACCTCCGCGGCCGCCACCGGCGCCACCGCATGTCGCTCGCCGCCCTGGTGCACCCACGAGCCTTCGGCCCCGCGCGTCACGATCAGCGTGGCCACGCGCTGCGCCAGTTGCTGCAGCGTCAGCCCGGTCTTGTCGGCGATGAGCTCGGCCTCGTAGTCGTTGCACACCAGCACCGGCGCCTGCTCGACCAGCTCGAGCAGCTCCGGGCCGCTGAAGAGCAGGATGTTCTGCCCCGGGTCGAGGATGAAGGGCAGGCCGCTGGCGGCCATCTGCTGGGTGTGCAACTGCATCGCGTCCTTCGCATCGGGGCCCACCAGGCCGCAGGCCACGGCGCCGGCCTGTGCCACAGGGATCTGTGCCGACAACCCCATCGCGCCGGGGTGAAAGCCGGCGAGCTGGTTGTTGTGCAGGTCGGTGACGATGAAACACTGCGCGGTGTAAGCGTCCTTGGCCTGCACCAGGCAGCTGGCGTCGATGCCCCAGCGCTGGTAGTGCTCGAGGTAGGGCCCGAAGTCGTCGCCGACCATGCCGATGGGCACCGGCTCGCCGCCGATGAGCTTGTAGTTGTAGGCGATGTTGCCGGCGCAGCCACCGTACTCGCGGCGCATGCGCGGCGACAGGAAGGACAGGTTGATCTTGTGGATCTGCTCCGGCAGGATATGGTCGGTGAACTTGCCTTCGAACACCATGATGGTGTCGTAGGCCATCGAGGCAGCGATCGCGGCGCGCAAGGTCATGGCGTGGGTGATGGATGGTTTGCAGTGGCGCGGAGCATAGCCGACGGGCGTGTGACCCGGCACGCCATGGCACGGGGCCGCGGCAGCAGGCGCGCAACGCCCGCGGCGTTCGGTGGGCGCGGGCAGCGTGCTGCGCCAGCAGCCCATGGCGGCCAGTCGATTCAGCGGCGTAGCCGCGCCGCAGGCCGGTCCAGGCCTGCAAAAGCCGCGCCGCTACTTCGGCCCGGGCTGCTGCGTGAACAGCTTGGCGGCGCGTCCCTTGAGCTCGAGCAGTTCGCTGGCGGTGACCGAGTACTTGCCCGACATCGCATCCACCTCGACGCGGAACTCCACGTCGCGCCCGGCGTTGGACAGCATGCCCGAGGTGAACTCGTAGCTCTCGTCTTCGGCCGGCAGGCCCAGGGCCTCGAAGTCGTAGTCCTGGTACTGCACGCCGCGGATCTCGCCGCTGGCCAGGTCCAGCGTGGCGGTGGACCTGACGACCGAATCGGCCAGTTCGTCGATGATGACGATGGGCAGTTGCAGATCCATGTCGATGCCTTCTGTACTTGAGGGGTGGGACGCCGCCACACCCAGGCCGCGCAGCAGCGCATTGTGGCTTGCCCGCAGGGGGCCGTCGCCGGGGCCGCGGACAAGATTCGGACAAGAGGCCACGCCTCGCCCGCGCGCACCGGCACCGCACCCGACCCGGCGGCATGCTGCTGTGGATCATGCTGATCCAGGCCGCCGGCATGCGCCTGGCCGAGCCCTGACGCATCGCGGCACGGGCGCGCCGCGCCGCTACCCCGGCTGCGCCAACGCACGCTCGATGCGCTGGCGCGCGACGCGCGTGCGCGGCACCTTGGCCGCGAACCAGCTGCGCACGTCCTCGTCCAGGCCGATGCCGTGCATGTAGTTGTACAGCGCCTTCTTCAGCCCCACGCCCAGGGCGTCGTGATCCACGCCCGTGGGGTCGATGAAAGCCACATCGTTCTTCGCAAAGCTCACTGGCGGCAGCGGTTGCAGCGTCACGCCGTAGGCCGCCGGGTCGCGCCCGACCGGCGAATGCACGGTGCAGGCAAAGCGATGGAAAAAGCCCGACTGGATGCAGCCGGCGGCAAAAAGCTGGCGCACCAGCTCCAGCGCATCGACGGTGTCCTGCACGGTCTGCGTCGGAAACCCGTACATCAGGTAGGCATGCACCAGGATGCCGGCATCGGCAAAGCCGCGTGTCACGCGCGCCACCTGGTCCACCGAGACGCCCTTTTTCATCAGCGCCAGCAGCCGGTCGGAGGCCACTTCCAGCCCGCCGGAGATGGCGATGCAGCCGCTGTCGGCGAGCTGTTGGCACAGCTGCGGGCTGAAGCTCTTCTCGAAGCGGATGTTGCCCCACCAGCTGATGGCCATGCGGCGGCGCTGCAGCTCTTCGGCCAGCGCGCGCAGCATCTTCGGCGGCGCGGCCTCGTCGACGAAATGGAAGCCAGTGTGCCCGGTCTCGTCGACGATGGCCTGGATGCGGTCGACCAGCATCGATGCGGTGGTGGTTTCGTAGCGTGCGATGTAGTCCAGGCTGACATCGCAGAAGCTGCATTTCTTCCAGTAGCAGCCCTGCGCCACGGTGAGTTTGTTCCAGCGCCCGTCGGACCACAGCCGGTGCATCGGATTGAGCATGTCCAGCAGCGACAGGTAGCGCCCCAGCGGCAGCCCGTCCCAGGTGGGCGTGCCGACCTCGTCGAAAGGCACGTCGGGCTCGACGAAGTTGATGTAGCGCACCTGGCCGCTTGCGCCGTCGCGCACGAAGCTGCGCACCAGCCGCTGCTGCGAACGCCGGCCTTGCAGGTGTTCCAACAGCGCCAGCAGCGGGCGTTCGCCGGCGTCGAGCGTGACGAAGTCGAAGTGGTCGAAGACACGCGGCTCGGTGAGCTCGCGCAGTTCGGTGTTGACGAAGCCGCCGCCCAGCGCGGTGACGATGCTCGGGTCATGCGCCTTGATCGCCTGCGCGATGCGAAAGGCGGCGTAGACCGAGCCGGGGAAGGGCACCGAGATGAGCACCAGTGTCGGTTGGTGCCGCGCCACCGCCTCCAGCGTCAGCGTGCGCAGCGTCTCGTCCACCAGGTTCGGTGGCGCGGCCAGCGCGGCGGCCAGCGGCTCGAACGTGGCCTGGCTTTGCGCCAGCGACTCGGCATAAC
>DASQFA010000613.1:0-12160 GCA_035633375.1 Rubrivivax sp. | reverse complement strand
TTGTTGCGTGCCAGCACGCGGAACTTCACCTCGCGCTCGAGGTTGCGCTTGATGTCGGCGCGCAACGCCTCGACGGTGCCATCCTTGATGCCCAGCGACTTGGCCAGCGCCTCATTGACTTCGGGCAAGTGCTGCGCCTCGATCTTCTTCAGCGTGACGAGGAAGTCGGCTTCCTTGCCGGCCACGTCCTTGCCGTGGTAGTCCGCTGGGAATTGCAATGCGAAGGTCTTCGATTCGCCGACCTTCATGCCACGAACGGCCTTGTCGAACTGCTCCAACATCTGGCCTTCGCCGATGATGAACTGGAAGGCATCGGCCTTGCCGCCGGCGAAAGTCTCGCCGTCGATCTTGCCTTCGAAGTCGATCGTCACGCGGTCGGTTTCCAGGGCGCCTTCACTGGCCGGGCGCTGCGCGAAGGTGCGGCGCTGCTTGCGCAGGATCTCCACCGTGCGGTCGATGGCCTCCTCGGTAACCTCGGTGCTGGCCGACTCGATCTCGGCCGCCGACAGGTCGTCGATCTGCACTTCGGGATAGACCTCGAAGGTGGCCTCGAAGACGATCTGGCCTTGCGGCGCCGCATCCTTCTGCGTGATGCGCGGCGTGCCGGCCACGCGCAGCTTGGCCTCGCTGGCGGCGTCGCCGAAGGCGCGGCCGACGTGGTCGTTCATGACTTCGTACTGCACCGAATAGCCATAACGTTGCGTCACCACCGACATCGGCACCTTGCCGGGGCGGAAGCCCGCCGCTTTGACGGTGCGCGACAGCTTCTTCAGACGCGACTCGACTTCGTTGCTGATCTGGGTGGCAGCCAGCGTCAGCGTGACGCGACGTTCCAGCTTGTCCAGGGTTTCCACGTTCACGGCCATGATGGGCTCTTTCCACTGATGATGTCTGGTGCGCGGGGCCGGACTCGAACCGGCACGCCCGTGAAGGCGTCAGGACCTAAACCTGGTGCGTCTACCAATTTCGCCACCCGCGCGGCTACTAAGTTGCACAGACGGCGAGGGGGCCCCCTACGGACCCCCGCAGCAACCCGGCGAAGTGCGGATTCTAGCCGGCCGATGCAGGTGCGGCCGGTTTGACGCGGAACCCTAGCCGCATACGGCGGCGCGCATAGTCGCGCCCTTCGCGCCCTTCGCGCCCTTCGCGCCGCAGCACGCCTGAGGAACTGCGGCATAGATCGACGGGTACGGGATGATCTGCCGCATCAAGTCTTCATGCCTATAGTGACATTTCAATGACTGACTAGTCAGTAACGTAGCTTCCCCGAATAGCCAGGTGAGGTTCCAGGATTAGGGATGTCGACACGCACACAAGACGCACCGACCGCGAAGTGGACAATCGGCCGGTGGCCCAATCGCACTATGAAAACTTCCCTGTCGCGTCTTTGCTTTGCCCCGCATCCCTGCGTCCCGCGGTAATGGCGATCTACCGCTTCGCACGCACGGCAGACGATCTGGCGGACGAAGGCAGCCTGCCCGCAGCGCGGCGATTGCAGCAACTGGCGCAGTTCCGCGGCGATCTGCGGGCCGCCATGGCCGGCCAGCCGGACAGCGGCCTGTGGCCGGCAGTGTTTCCTGCGCTGGCGCTGCAGTTGCGCGAGCAGGCGCTGCCGGGTGAATGCCTGCATGCGCTGCTCGATGCCTTCGAGCAGGATGTGCACAACCCGGTGTATGCCGACCGGAATGACCTGCTGGACTACTGCACACGCTCCGCCAACCCGGTCGGCCGCTTGCTTCTGCATTTGTACCGCGTTGGCGATGCCGCCTCGCTGCGCCAGTCGGACGCGATCTGCAGCGCGCTGCAGCTCATCAACTTCTGGCAGGACCTGAGCGTGGACCTGCCACGCGGGCGCGTGTACGTGCCGCAGACGGATATGCAACGCCACGCAATTGCGCTGCGCGAGCTGCTGCAGCGGCAGGACAGCCCCGCATCACGCCTCATGGTGCGCGAGCTGGTGCAATGGGCCGGCGCCTTGATGAGCGAAGGCGCGCCGCTGGCGCTGCGCCTGCCCGGGCGCGCCGGTTGGGAATTGCGCCTGGTGGTGCAGGGCGGCCTGCGCATTCTTGAGAAAATCGCCGCCATGGACTACGCCAGCCTTTGCTCGCGGCCGGTGCTGCGCAGGGCCGACGCGCCGCGCCTGTTGTGGCAGGCATTGCGCATGCCGCAATGAACGCGCCCGCCAACCCGGCTGCGGTCAGCCCGCAGCAGTACGTGCAGGACAAGGCCGCGGCCAGTGGTTCGTCCTTCTACTACGCCTTTCTTTTCCTGCCCGCGCCTCGGCGTGCCGCCATCACGGCTTTCTATGCCTTCTGCCGGGAGGTGGACGACGTGGTCGACGAAACCAGCGACCCGGGCGTCGCCGCGGCCAAGCTGGGCTGGTGGCGCCAGGAAGTGCAGGCCTCGTTCGCCGGCCAGCCCAGCCACCCGGTGATGAAGGCGCTGATGCCGTTGGCCGCGAAGTACGACATCGAAGCCGCACACCTGCTGGCGGTGATCGACGGCTGCCAGGTCGATTTGCAGCAGTCGCGCTTTCTCGACTACGCCGGACTGGCGCATTACTGCCATCTGGTGGCGGGCGTCGTCGGCGAAGTCGCGGCCAACATCTTCGGGCGCAGCGACGAGCGGACCGTGCAGTACGCGCATCGCCTGGGCCTGGCGATGCAGTTGACCAACATCATCCGCGATGTCGGCGACGATGCACGGCGCGGCCGCATCTATCTGCCGATGGCGGAGCTTCAGCAGTTCGAGGTCAAGGCCCAGGAGATCCTGAAACGCGATTCGCCCTGGGGCTACAGCGAGCGCTTCGACGCACTGATGCGCTTCCAGGCGCAACGGGCGCACCGCCTGTATGACGAAGCCATGGCGCTGCTGCCCGAGGCCGACCGCCGTGCGCAGAAGCCGGGGCTGATGATGGCCAACATCTACCGCACGCTGCTGCGCGAGATCGAGGCCGACAGCTTTCGCGTGCTGCATCAGCGCACCTCGCTGACGCCGCTGCGCAAGCTGTGGATCGCCTGGCGCACCCACTGGCGCGGGCGTTGAACCCCCTGCGCGTGGCCGTGGTCGGTGCCGGCTGGGCCGGCATCGCCGCGGCAGTGCACGCGCGCAAGGCCGGCCACGAGGTGCACGTGTTCGAGATGGCACCCCAGGCCGGTGGTCGCGCGCGCACGGTTAACGTGTCCGGCCACACGCTGGACAACGGGCAGCACATCCTTATCGGTGCGTACCGCGCCACGCTCGAGCTGATGGGCGAGATCGGCGCGGACACTTCGTCGCTGCTGCACCGGATGCCGCTGGCGCTGCAGTATCCCGATGGCCAGGGGCTTCGTCTGCGCGCAGGCCCACCCGTGCCGGCCTTCGTGCGCGCCGTGCTCGCACGCCACGGCTGGTCGTTGAGCGATCGGCTGTCGCTTCTGGCCATCTCGGCGCGCTGGGCTGCACAGCGCTTCCAATGCGCCGAGCACTTGAGCGTGGCCGAGTTATGCATCAAGTTGCCGGCAGTGGTGCGCGCGCAGCTCGTCGAACCGCTGTGCGTGGCGGCCTTGAACACGCCGGCCTCGCAGGCCAGCGCACAGGTGTTCCTGCGTGTGTTGCGCGACGCGCTGCTCAGCGGACCCGGCTCGTCGGACCTGCTGCTGCCGCGCGTGCCGCTGGGCGCACTGCTGCCGCAGCCCGCACTCGCCTGGTTCGAAGCGCATGCCGTGCGGCTGCACACCACGGCGCGCGTATCGGCTTTGCAGCGCGTGGCAGCGGGATGGCAGGTCGACGAGCAACAGCCGTTCGATGCCGTCGTGCTGGCGAGCAGCGCGGCCGAGGCGGCCCGGCTTTGCGCACGCCTGGCGCCACAGTGGGCTGCGACGGCGGCGGGGATGCGCTACGAACCCATCGTCACCTTGTACTTGCATTGCCCCGGCGCGCGCCTGGCTCTGCCGATGACTGCCCTGCACGCCGACGCCAGGGCGCCGGCGCAGTTCGCTTTCGATCTGGGCGCGCTGGGCACCGCCGCCGATGTGTTCGCCTTCGTCATCAGCGGCGCAGGCTCGTGGGTCGAGCGTGGCTTGGATCACACGGCGCAGGCCACCTTGGCCCAGGCGCGCACGGCTTTCCCGCCCGGCACCTGGCCCCAGGCGCCTGCGCTGCTGCATGTCGCCGCCGAAAAGCGTGCCACCTTTGCCTGCACCCCCGGTCTGCAGCGACCGCCAGCGCGGTTGGCACCGGGACTGTGGGCGGCCGGGGACTATGTCGCCGGGCCCTACCCAGCCACGCTCGAAGGTGCCGTGCTGTCCGGGCGCTTTGCGGCCAGGCACCTGGCGGCACCGCCGCTCGAACACTACAGGAAGTAGTCGTTCACCGGCGGGCCGCCACGCAGGCCGAGCGTGCGAGCCGTCGCCACGCCGCGGCAGAGGTAGCCGCCGAGGCAGCGGCAGTCGCCGAGACGAAGTCGGCAGGCCTCGCAAGCACATCAGCAACGGCCGGGGGTTCCGGCTGCGCGTGCGCAAGGCATGCCTGCATCGGCAGCCAGGCACCGCATCAACGGCCAGGACAGATCTCTCCAGGCGCAGGTTCGATGCCAGCATGCAATCCGAGATTCCGCAATGCAGAAACGCCTAAACGACGCCACAATAGTTGTCATGAAAGACAAGCCTATCCAGAAACCGACCATACAGGTTCTGGAACGCAGCTTTGCGCTGTTCGAGGTGCTCGCCTCACAACACGATCCTGTGTCCTTGAAGCAGCTCAGCGCCCAGACGGGGCTGCATTCGTCGACCGCGCACCGTATCTTGAACGATTTGACCATCGGCGGCTTCGTTGAAAGGCCGCAAGCCGGCAGCTATCGCCTGGGCATGCGGCTGCTCGAACTGGGCAACCTGGTCAAGGCGAGGCTCGATGTGCGCGATGCCGCACTCGGCCCGATGCGAGAGTTGCACAAGCTGACCCACCAACCAGTGAATCTTTCGATGCGCCAGGGCGACGAGATCGTCTACATCGAACGCACCTACAGCGAACAATCGGGCATGCAGGTGGTGCGGGCGATTGGCGGGCGGGCGCCGCTGCACCTGACCTCCGTCGGCAAGCTGTTCCTTGCGCTGGACGACGCGCAGCGGGTGCGCGCCTATGCCACGCGCACCGGTCTGGCCGGGCAGACCCGCAACAGCATCACCGAACTGCCCGCACTGGAGCGCGAACTGGCCAACGTGCGCAGACTGGGCAGCGCACGCGACAACGAAGAGCTGGAGATGGGTGTGCGCTGCATGGCGGCAGGCATCTTCGACGACCAGCAAAAGTTGGTCGCGGGACTATCGATCTCCGCACCTGCCGACCGTCTTGAAGAAACCTGGCTGGAGCGCGTCAAAGCCACCGCAGCGCAGATTTCCGCTGCCTTGGGCCATCGCGGCTGAACGCCTGCCCCTCCGCGGGGTGGCTGCGCCGACGCTTCAGAGCCGTGCGTGCGTGGCCGTGGGGGACACCGGCAGCACCGCGTGGTCGAGCCATTTGCGAATGCGTTCGGCGTCACCAACGCGCGAGTAGCGCCCGGCCGAATCCAGCAGCACCATGATCAGCTTGCGCCCCGCCATCTCCGCCTGCATCACCAGGCAACGCCCGGCTTCGGAGATATAGCCGGTCTTCTGCAGCCCGATGTCCCAGGCCGGATTGCGCACCAGACCGTTGGTGCTGCGAAACTGCAGCTGACGGTTGCCGACATCCACCTGAGCGTCAGGCGAGACCGACAGTTCACGAATGATCTGGTGGCTGTAGGCGGCATTCACCAGTCGCGCCAGATCGGTGGCGCTGGATTGGTTGCGGCTGGACAGACCGGTAGGCTCCACATAGCGCGTATCACTCATGCCGAGCAACTGGGCCTTGGCGTTCATGGCACCGACAAAGGCGCCCATGCCGCCAGGATAGGTGCGGCCCAGCGCATGCGCGGCGCGGTTCTCCGAGGACATCAGAGCCAGCAGCAGCATCTCGCCGCGGCTGAGTTTCGTGCCCACGGTCAGCCGCGACCGGCTCCCCTTCTCGGTGTCGACATCATCCTGCGAGATGGTCAACTCCTCATCCAGCGGCAGCGCGGCTTCGGTCACCACGAGAGCGGTCATCAACTTGGTGATCGAGGCGATCGGCAAGACCGCGTTCGGATTCTTGCTGAACAGGACCTGCTGGGTGTCCTGGTCGATGACCAGCGCCACGCTGGACTTCAGGTCGAGCGGATCGTCCGTTGCACGCAGACCATAGACCTGGCCCAAAGAGGGCCGAGCCGGCGCTAGCCGCACGACTGATTGCTTTACGGCCTTTGGCTTCTTCGCACTGGTCGTTGCGACCGGCGCCTTGGCGCGTGTCACCTTCGCTGCCGCCTTGGACTCTGCCTTGCGTGGCGCCGCGGTCCCCGCGATCGGGGCCAGCAGGAGCGCGGCGCAAACGCCGCCGACGAACAGCGAACGACGCAACGAAACCGATTTTCCAGTTCTGCCCACATGCACCCCTTCTCAACGAAGGCTCAGTGTAGGGGAAAGAAAAAAAACCTGCAAGATCAAAAACTTGGCAATCTTTCCTCAAGTTGAGCCTTTACTTCGGTGCAATCGGTGTCTGTGCCTGCCCGGAATGCGCACGGCATCGTCCTCAGCCCTGTGCCGCGACCCTCTCGGCCTTGCTCATCAGCTTGTTCAACGCCGCCAGGTAGGCCTTGGCTGACGCCACGATGATGTCCGGATCGGCACCGACACCGTTCACCACCCGCCCCCCCAGTTGCAGGCGCACCGTCACCTCGCCTTGTGATTCCGTGCTGCCCGAGGTGATGGCATTTACCGAATAGAGCAGCAGTTCGGCGCCGCTTTGCACCTTGGATTCGATTGCTTTCAGGCTCGCGTCGACGGGACCGTTGCCGTCGCTTTGGGCGTGGTGTTCGACGCTGCCGGCCGAAAAGGCCACGCGGGCATGCGGGCGCTCTCCCGTTTCCGAATGCTGCGACAGCGCCAGCAGCCGGTAGTGCTCCTGCTCGCTGGTCACGCTTTCGTCACCCATCAGCGCGATGATGTCCTCGTCGAAGATGTCGCTCTTGCGGTCAGCCAGGTCCTTGAAGCGCGCGAAGGCGGCGTTCACGTCGGCCTCGGACTCGGACTCGATGCCCAGTTCCTGCAGGCGCTGCTTGAAGGCGTTGCGCCCCGACAGCTTGCCCAGCACGATCTTGTTGGCCGCCCACCCCACGTCCTCGGCACGCATGATCTCGTAGGTGTCGCGCGCCTTGAGCACGCCGTCCTGGTGGATGCCCGAGGCATGTGCGAAGGCGTTGGCGCCCACCACCGCCTTGTTCGGCTGCACCGTGAAGCCGGTGGTCTGCGCCACCAGGCGCGACGCGGGCACGATCTGTGCGGCGTCGATGCGCAGATCCAGGCCGAAGTAGTCGTGGCGTGTCTTCACCGCCATCACCACCTCCTCGAGCGAGCAGTTGCCCGCGCGCTCGCCCAGGCCGTTGATGGTGCACTCCACTTGGCGTGCACCGCCGATCATCACGCCGGCCAGCGAGTTGGCGACAGCCATGCCCAGGTCGTTGTGGCAGTGCACCGACCACACCGCCTTGTCCGAATTGGGAATGCGCTCGCGCAGGTTGCGGATGAACTGGCCATACAACTCGGGGATGGCATAACCCACGGTGTCGGGGATGTTGAGCGTGGTCGCCCCCTCGGCGATGGCCGCCTCGAGCACACGGCACAGGAAATCGGGGTCGGAGCGATAGCCGTCCTCGGGTGAGAACTCGACATCGGCGCACAGCTTGCGCGCAAAGCGCACCGCCAGGATCGACTGTTCGAGCACCTGCTCGCGCGTCATGCGCAGCTTCTTCTCCATGTGCAGGTCGCTGGTGGCGATGAAGGTGTGGATGCGCGACGACGCGGCGCCCTTCAATGCCTCGGCGGCGCGCGAGATGTCGCGATCGTTGGCGCGTGCCAGCGAGCACACCGTCGATTCGCGGATATGGTCGGCAATGGCCTTGACGGCTTCGAAGTCGCCGTTGCTCGACGCCGCGAAGCCGGCCTCGATGACATCCACGCGCAGCCGCTCCAACTGGCGCGCGATGCGCAGCTTCTCGTCCCTGGTCATCGAGGCGCCGGGCGATTGTTCGCCGTCGCGCAAGGTGGTGTCGAAGATGATCAGTATGTTGCTCATTTTCAGTCTCCAGGTGGGGCCGCCGGGTGCCTGGCGGTGATTCAGGCTCAGTCGGCGAGGGTGGTTTCCATGTGGGCAATAGCCAATGCATCGGCGCGTGCCATGCCGCACAGCAGCGCCTTGAACGAAGCCGCGACGATATCCGCATCCACGCCCACCCCGTGCAGGCATCTCGCGCCGACGCGCATCTCGATGTACGACGCCGCCCGCGCCTGGGCACCGGCGCCGATGGCGTGCTCGTGATAGTCCAGCACCTGCAAGCGCACGCCGAACTCGGCCTGCAGCGCGGCCACGAAGGCATCCACCGGACCGCTGCCCCGCCCTTGCAAACTCAAAGGTGTGCCGTCGATGCGCAGTGTGGCCTGCAGCCGCACCCTGCCGGCGCCATCTTCATCCAGCCGGTATTGCTCGATCCCATGGCGGCCGATGCGGTATTCGCGTTCGAACACGGCCCAAAGGTCGGCCGCGCTCATCTCGCGCCCCTGCACGTCCATCAACGCCTGCACCACCTGGCTGAACTCGATCTGCAGCTTGCGCGGCAGCTCGATGCCGTACTCGGCTTGCAGCAAGTAGGAAATGCCGCCCTTGCCCGACTGGCTGTTGACACGGATCACCGCCTCGTAGCTGCGCCCCAGGTCCATCGGGTCGATGGGCAGGTAGGGCATGTCCCAGACGTCGGTCTCGCGCCGCGCCGCGAAGGCCTTCTTGATCGCGTCCTGGTGCGATCCCGAAAACGAGGTGTACACCAGCTCGCCGACGTAAGGGTGCCGCGGATGCACCGGCAACTGGTTGCAATGCTCGACGCAGCGCCGCACTTCGTCGATGTCGGAGAAGTCCAGCCCCGGCGCCACACCCTGGGTGTAAAGGTTCAGCGCCACGTTCACCAGGTCGATGTTGCCGGTGCGCTCGCCGTTGCCGAACAGGCAGCCTTCCAGACGGTCGGCGCCGGCCATCAACGCAAACTCACCCGCCGCGGTGCCGGTGCCGCGATCGTTGTGCGGGTGCACCGACAGCACGATCGAATCCCGCCGCGCCAGGTGCCGGTGCATCCACTCGACCATGTCGGCAAAGATGTTGGGGGTGCAGTGTTCCACCGTGGACGGCAGGTTGACGATGCACTTGTGCTGCGGCGTGGGTTGCCACGCTTCGGTGACGGCGTCGACCACGCGTTTGGCGTATGCCAGCTCGGTGCCGGAGAACATCTCCGGCGAATACTCGAAGCTCCAATCGGTGCCCGGCTGCTGCGCGGCAATGTCGCGCAGCAGCCGGGCGTGCTTCACGGCCAGCGCGACGACAGCATCCTCGTCCAGGCCCAACGCCACCCGGCGCATCACCGGCGCGGTGGCGTTGTACAAGTGCACGATGGCGCGTGGTGCACCGACCAATGACTCGAAGGTGCGCCAGATCAGCTCCTCGCGCGCCTGCGTCAGCACCTGGAGGGTCACGTCATCGGGGATCAACCGCTGCTCGACGAGCAGGCGCACGAAATCGAAATCCGCCTGTGAGGCCGACGGGAAGCCGACCTCGATCTGCTTGAAGCCGATGCGTACCAGCATCTCGAACATGCGCAGCTTGCGCGCCGGGTCCATCGGTTCGACCAGCGCCTGGTTGCCGTCACGCAAATCGACGCTGCACCACAGCGGCGCAGCCGTCAGCACGCTATCGGGCCAGCGGCGATCGGTCAGTCGCACCGGCGCGAACGCACGGTACTTGGCGGCGGGGTGGGTGAGCATCGTCATGGTCTAACCTCGTGGGTTGAAATCACACGCAGCGTGGAAATGCAAACGGCCCGCTGCGTGAGCTAACGGGCCGTTGATCGAAATCGAAAAGACAGGTCTGATCAGCGCACCCGAGGCACTCCTAGAAGCAGTAGGGGAAGGGCGGCAAGGCGGATCGACATACGATCAATATAACACGCCATGTCGTCGCGCACCGCCGCGAAAACACTCAGTGCAAGCCCCGCTCGTCGGGCTCGTCAGTGGAAATCGCGATCACGCTGACCGGCTTGCCCTTCATCTTGCGCCAGCCATAGACCGCATAGCCCGACAGGCCGTAGAGGCAGAACGTGCCGAACAGCACCAGTGGCGGGTGCAGGTTGACCGCGGCGATGGCCAGCGCGATGAGCACGATGAACACGAAGGGCACCGAGCGCCGGTGGCCGATGTCCTTGAAGCTGTAGAACGGCACGTTCGTGACCATCGTCAAGCCGGCATAGAGCGTCACCGCCATCGCGCACCAGGCCAGCCAGTCGATCTTCGACACGCCCTTGAAACCGGCGTCATCCATGACCCAGATGAAGCCGCTCACCAGCGCCGCCGCTGCAGGGCTGGGCAGTCCCTGGAAGTAACGCTTGTCGACGACACCCAGGTTGGTGTTGAAGCGCGCCAGGCGCAACGCCGCCGAAGCGCAATAAACGAAAGCCGCCACCCACCCCAGCTTGCCCATGCCCTTTAGCGCCCACTCATAGACGATGAGCGCCGGTGCCGCACCGAAGCTGACCATGTCGGACAGGCTGTCCATCTGCTCGCCGAAGGCGCTTTGTGTGTTGGTCATGCGCGCCACCCGGCCGTCCAGGCTGTCCAGCACCATCGCGCAGAACACGCCGATGACCGCATTCTCGAAACGTCCGTTCATGGCCATGACGATGGCGTAGAAACCACCGAACAACGCTGCCAGCGTGATCATGTTGGGCAGCATGTAGATGCCCTTGCGGCGCGCGCGCAAGGGCGTCTCGGATTCGGCGGGCAAGTCGAGGCTGGACAGGGGGTCGTTGTTCATCGCCGCAACGCGCCCGGGTTCAACAGATCAAGCCTCATGCAGCGAGCATAGCGCAGCCCGTGCAAGGCGAAGGGCCGCCTCGCGGCGGCCCTGGAAACGGCGCGGGCGCACTTCAGTTGCGGCTCTTGTCGACCAGCTTGTTGGCCTTGATCCAAGGCATCATCGCGCGCAGCTTCTCGCCCACGACCTCGATCGAATGCTCGGCCATCAGGCGGCGGCGCGACAGCAGCGTCGGCGCACCGGCACGGTTCTCGAGGATGAAGCTCTTGGCGTATTCGCCGCTCTGGATGTCGGCCAGCATCTGCTTCATCGCCTTCTTCGTCTCGGCGTTCACCACCTTCGGCCCCGACACGTACTCACCGTACTCGGCGTTGTTCGAGATCGAGTAGTTCATGTTGGCGATGCCGCCTTCGTAGATCAGGTCGACGATCAGCTTCAGCTCGTGCAGGCACTCGAAGTACGCCATTTCCGGCGCGTAACCGGCCTCGACGAGCGTTTCGTAGCCGGCCTTGATGAGCTCGACGGTGCCGCCGCACAGCACGGCCTGTTCGCCGAAGAGATCCGTTTCCGTTTCTTCGCGGAAATTCGTCTCGATGACGCCGGCGCGCGTGCCGCCGATTGCCGCCGCGTACGACAGCGCGACGTCGCGCGCCTTCTTCGACGCGTCCTGGTGGACGGCGATCAGCATCGGCACGCCGCCGCCGCCGACGTACGTCGAGCGGACGGTGTGGCCGGGCGCCTTGGGCGCGATCATCACGACGTCGAGGTCGGCGCGCGGCTGCACCTGGCCGTAGTGGATGTTGAAGCCGTGCGCGAACGCGAGCATCGCGCCCTTCTTGATGTTCGGCTCGACGTCGTTCTTGTAGACGGCGCCGATGCTCTCGTCGGGCATCAGCATCATCACGACGTCGGCGCTGGCAACGGCGTCCCCGACCTCGGCGACCTTCAACCCGGCCTTCTTCGCCTTGTCCCACGACGCGCCGCCCTTGCGGAGGCCGACGGTGACCTTGATGCCGGAGTCGTTCAGGTTCTGCGCGTGCGCGTGGCCCTGCGAGCCGTAGCCGACGATCGTGACCTTCTTGCCCTTGATCAGCGACAGGTCGGCGTCTTTTTCGTAGTAGACCTTCATCATGACTTGGTTCCCTTTGCTTTCACCGTTGTATTGAATGCTCGTTGGAAGCGAATCCGCGCCGCCGCCCTCTCCCCAGCCCTCTCCCGC
>DASQFA010000612.1:0-2021 GCA_035633375.1 Rubrivivax sp. | reverse complement strand
GCATCGAGCGTGAGCTCGGCGTCGCCGCGCAGCGCGAAGCTCAGCACCTTGCGCGCACCGGCCATCTGACGCCACAGCGGCGTGAACTCATCGTCGGCCGGGAACACTGCCACGCCATCCGCGCCCAGCGCGTCGATGACGGCCCCGTTCTCGCGCGCGGCCGCCTCCACCGTGGCCATGAACTCCTGGTGCTCACGCTGCTGCGGCTGCGCCCGCAGCATCGGGTCGGCGTGGTCGAGCTGGGCATGAACCACCCGGGCGAGATCGAGCGGCTGGCCCGCATCGCCGCACCGACGGTGGCGTTGGTGAACAACGCGCAGCGCGAGCACCAGGAGTTCATGGCCACGGTGGAGGCGGCCGCGCGCGAGAACGGGGCCGTCATCGACGCGCTGGGCGCGGATGGCGTGGCCGTGTTCCCGGCCGACGATGAGTTCACGCCGCTGTGGCGGCAGATGGCCGGTGCGCGCAAGGTGCTGAGCTTCGCGCTGCGCGGCGACGCCGAGCTCACGCTCGATGCGCAGTGGCAGCGTTCGCAATGGGCCTTGCGCATGCGCACGCCTGCAGGCGAGGCCGACGTGGTTTTGCGCATGGCCGGGCTGCACAACGCCAAGAACGCGCTCGCCGCCGCGGCCGCCGCACTGGCGGTGGGCGTGGCGCTGGCGCACATCGTGCGTGGCCTGGAGGCTTTCGTGCCGGTGAAGGGCCGCTCGCAGCTGCACCGGCTGCAGCGCGGCAAGCGCCCGGTGACGCTGGTCGACGACAGCTACAACGCCAACCCGGATTCGGTGCGCGCCGCCATCGACGTGCTCGCCTCGCTCGACGGCCCGCGCTGGCTGCTGCTCGGCGAAATGGGCGAGGTCGGCGAGCAGGGCCCGTGGTTCCATGCCGAAGCGGGCGAGTACGCGCGCCGCAGCGGCATCGAGCATTTCTGGGCCGTGGGTGAACTGTGCGCGCACGCCGCCGCCGCCTATGGTGCGGACGCCAGGCTGTTCGGCGATGTCGCGGCGCTGCTCGCCGCGCTCGACGCTGCGCCGCAGGCCGCGTCGGTGCTGGTCAAGGGCTCGCGCTTCATGCGCATGGAGCGGGTGGTGCAGGCCCTCGTCGAAGGGACGCCCCATGCTGCTTAGCCTGAGCCAGTGGTTGCTCGAGTGGTACCCCGACGACCTCAGCTTCCTGCGCGTGATCCAGTACCTGACCTTCCGCGCGGTGATGGCGGCCCTGACCGCGCTGCTCATCGGCCTGGCCTTCGGCCCGTGGGTCATCCGCCGCCTGACGGCGCTGAAGATCGGCCAGCCGATCCGCGGCTACGGCATGGAATCGCACCTGGCCAAGAGCGGCACGCCGACGATGGGCGGCGTGCTGATCCTGATCGGCATCGGCGTGTCCACGCTGCTGTGGTTCGACTGGAGCAACCGCTTCGTCTGGATCGTCATGCTCGTCACCTTCGGCTTCGGCGCCATCGGCTGGGCCGACGACTGGCGCAAGGTGGTGCAGAAGAACCCCGAAGGCATGCCCTCGGGCGAGAAGTACCTGTGGCAGTCGGCGATCGGGCTGCTGGCCGCGCTGTACCTGGCCTTCAGCGTGTCGGAGACCTCCAACCTGCGCGTGCTGGAGCTGTTCCTGCGCTGGGTGGGTAGCGGATTCTCCAACGACCTGCCGCCCAAGGCCGACCTGATGGTGCCCTTCTTCAAGACCATCAGCTACCCGCTCGGTGTGTTCGGCTTCATCGCGCTGACCTATTTCGTCATCGTCGGCGCCAGCAACGCGGTCAACCTGACCGACGGCCTGGACGGGCTGGCGATCATGCCGGTGGTGATGGTGGGCACGGCGCTGGGCGTGTTCGCCTATGTCGTCGGCAGCTCGGTGTTTTCGAAGTACCTGCTGTTCCCCTACATCCCCGGCGCGGGGGAACTGCTGATCTTCTGCGCCGCCATGGCCGGCGCGGGACTGGCCTTCCTGTGGTTCAACACCCACCCGGCGCAGGTCTTCATGGGTGACGTCGGCGCGCTCGCGCTGGGTGG
>DASQFA010000611.1:0-1646 GCA_035633375.1 Rubrivivax sp. | reverse complement strand
CCGCTCCATCGCGCCGAGTTGCCGTTCGAAGCGCGTCGATTCGAGCAGCGAGCGCGGCAGCGCCCCGGCCAGCACACTGGCCGCATGCTGCGCACGCGCCATGTCGAAAGGCAGGCCCAGCAGGTTGGCCACGCCATCGCGCAGCAAATGCGCCGCCTGGTCCGCCGCCGTGGCCCCCGGCCGCTGCAGCGCGTCGAAAAGGCTGAGCTGCAGCCGCGCCTGCTGCTGTACCTGGCTGCACGCCAGGTCAGCGGGCAGGCGCATCAGATCGGCCAGGCGCAACGGCGCCGTAGTGAACGGGATGGTCCACATAGGTCACTCCCTAAGTAGTAACCCTTAGGCTAACACGGCAAGCGTGACAGCGCGTTGCGGCTTGCCAACGTCACCGAGGAATGGCACACGGACCCGGACTGCGGTCTATGGTGTCGGCCCCTTGGGCGCGCGGCGCGCCGAAACTGTAGGAGCCGAGCCATGAGCATCGCCTTGCGCGCCGGCCAGGTCGGCTGGCCTGGTGCGCCCGATTGGCTGGCGCGAGAGCGTGCGCGCGTCAGGCGCGTCGAGGTCGATTCGGCGCGAGCTTCATCGAACGCTGCAAAGCGGCGTTCGCGGATGCATGAACCAGGCCGCGGCGCCGCAGGCATTGCAGTGCGGCTGTGCTGCGTGCGGGTCCACGGCAAGTCCTCGCCAGGGTGCGGTCGCAGCTCAGCCGCCCGACAGGCTGCCCGCGTCTTCGGCCCAGTCAGTGTCCAGGTGACGGGTGCAGTTCAGCAACTGCAGCGCAAATGGCGGCGTCGACTGGAAGACGCTGAGCGAGGTGTTGGCCAGTTGCAGGTCGGCCAGCCACTCGGGCGGCAGCTGCAAGGGCCCGCACAACAGTGTGCGGATGAGCAGGCCGTGCGTGACCACCACCAACTCGCCATCCAGCCCGGCATGGCACCGCAGCATCTGCGCAAAGGCGGCCTGCACGCGCTGCATGAACGCCACGGCCGATTCGCCGCCAGGCGGCGCCTCCTGCATGACCAGTGGGTCGAAGCCGAGCGTGTCGTAGGGACGCCCGCGCAGCGCGCCGAAGTTGCGCTCCTGCAGCAAGGCGCTTTCCTGGATCGGCAGGCCCACCTGTGCAGCAATGGCCTGGGCCGTGAGCCGGGCGCGTGGCAGGTCGCTGCTCAGAATGGCGGCGACACGGCGGGAATGTCCTTCGTCGCGACCGTCGCGCTCGCTGCCGTCCGCAAGCGGCGGGTGCCGGTCAGTCCACGGCCCGGCACCCGCGTGGGCCAGTCGCCGCGCCACGGCCAGGGCCTGTGCCTTGCCGAGATCACTGAGCGGTGTGTCTGCCGGTTGCATGACCCGCGCCGCGTTGAGCGCGGTTTCGCCGTGGCGCACCAGGATGATCGACATGTGCGCAAGCGCCGGCGTTGCGCCTTGATCAGGCAATGCCCGGCACACGCCGGCGCACCACCACGCTGGCGCTCAGGCCGAGGTAGGCATCGGCCGGCCCGAACCAACTGCCGCTGATCGGTGATGCCTGGCTCGGGTCACGCGCCACACCCACGCGGATGAGCTGCGAGGTGCCGCCGAGCAGGTTGTTGGTCGGGTCGAAGGGCACCCAGCCGGCGCCCGGCAGGTACACCTGCAGCCAGGCGTGC
>DASQFA010000610.1:0-2868 GCA_035633375.1 Rubrivivax sp. | reverse complement strand
GTAAACATTCGGTGATCCCGTCAGGACGGTGCCTACCGGCACAGCGTGGCGCGGAAGTCCTTGCGCAACGGGTACAGCCAGATGTCCTTGACGGGGATGACGGCCTCGTGCACGAGGCACTTCTTGCCTCGGCCGGTGGTCTGCCCGACGTGGGTCCAGTTGGCTGCCCTGTAGCAGGTGCCGCGATGGCGCGCGCACTCCACGAACGTCTCGAGCAGCACGGGGCGGTAGCCGTAGCGTCGATGCCAGTCGTCGGGCAGCTGCCGCGCCGCCAGCGCCAGGATCTTCGAGGCCAGGCCTTTGGAGTGGACCCACGGCAGGATGAGGAAACGCGCGTTGTTGACCACCAGTTGCAGGTTGCGTCGGCGCTGCGGCTCGTGCCAGCCGATGAAGCGCTCCCGCGCGGCGAGTTTCCAGGCGCTGGCGCCGAAGCTCAGCAGGGCAACCAGCCGCTCGCCGGCGAAGACGTTGTAGCGCAGCTGGCTGCCCGACAGCGGCGCATAGCCCAGGTAGTGGTAGCGAGCGATGTACTCGTTCCATAGGCGCGACGCCGCGGTGTCGGGCGGCGGGCGCAGTGTCAACACGGCGAGCTCGTGCACCGGCTGCACCAACGCAGTGTGTGCGTCGGTGGCGGGCGTGGGCGGGAAGTGCGCCCGGCTGCGCGGGCGGCTCATGCGCGAGGCGGGCAAGGTGATCAGGCCGTCGGCCTGCATTCGCAGCAACGCCACGCGGCACGTCATGTCCTTGAGCTGGCCGTTGGGTCGGGTCCAGTCGAACAGCTCGCACAGCTTGCGCGAAAGCGCCGCGCGCCGCAGGCCGGGGTGGTGCTCGATCAAGTGGCGGATCGCCTGCATGTCTTCGGCGCTGAAATCGCGGCCGCAGTAGATGCTCATGAGCTGTCGATGCCGCGATGCTCGTCACCGCCCGTGCGCACCGCGCGCATGGCCGCCAGCTGCGCGGCGTCCATGGCCCAGGGCAGAAAGCCGCTGATGTCGGCCGGTGCACGGTTGCCGTTGGCGGCGCAGGCGTGCAGGTACTGGCTCAACCAGGTGCGCGCGTTCAGCTCCCAGAGTCTGGCCGTCATGAGCACGCTGTACATCGTCGCGGCGAGCTGCCCCGACCACTGGCTGCCCGAGCCGTAGAAGTTCTTGCGCCCCACCACCGCCGGGCGGATCGCACGTTCGGCGGCGTTGTTGTCCATCGCCAGCCACGGCTGTTCGACGAACACCGTCAACCCCGCCCAGTGCTTGTTCATGCTGAGCAGCACCTTGCGCGCCGCGCTGTGCGTGGACGTGTCGGCCAGCGCGGCATCGCGCTGCTCGGCCATGCGTTGCACGGCGCAGCGCAACTGGGCGTTCAGCGCAGCGACCTCGCCGCCGTCCACACCGTGTGCGCCGGCCTGGGCGCGCAATCCATGCAGGTGGTACAGCTGGCCGATCTGCTCGACCCACTGCATGGCCCACGCCTGCAGCTCGGGATGGTCGTTGCCCAGCACGAGCCAGTCGCGCCGCTGGTGCGCCCAGCAGTAGGCCAGCACGATTCCGGGATGCTGCCGGGCGTGCTTCTTGTAGGCGCTGTAGCGGTCGCAGCTCAAGTAGCCGCGCTCGACGCCGGCGAGTTCGGCCTCGACCACGCTCGCGGCGCGCGACTCGTCCAGCACGTAGTGCACCACCGAATGCGACTGGAACACCCACAGGTACCAGCGGTGTCCGACCTTGCCTGGCAGATCGACGAACACTTCCCAGCGCGTCTCGTCAGCATGCCAGTGCGGCTCGCTGCGCAGCTTCTCGCGCAGGGCTACGTGCAACGGCGCGAACAGCGGCGCCAGCGTGCGCAGGCCGCCGGCCAGCGTGCCCGCCGACATGGGCAGCCCCTGATCGGCCAACTCGTGCAGCAGCCGCTGGCTCGGGCAGCCATACAGGAACTTGTCCAGCAGCACGTGCACCCACACCGAGATGCCGAACTTGCCGCGCTCGATCAGCCGCGGCGGCGCCGGCGCGGCCACGATGCGCGGCAGCACGCCGCAGCCACAGGTGCAGCGGTAGCGCCGGCGGCGGATCACGCGCCGGTAGGTCCGCACGTCGATCTCCAGCACCTCGCTGTCGTCGGTGCCGGGGAAGATGCCCAGGGGTGCGCCACACGCCGGGCACTGCGCCGAATCGAGCTCGACCGTCTCCTCGCGCCCGCTCAGATGCGTCAGCCGGGTGCGCGCGTGACCTGGCGCGCCGCGTTGCTGACCGCGCGGGCGCGGCGCCACGGCGTGATCACGCGCCCGGCCCTCCACCGACCAGCGCTGTTCGCTCTTGCGCCCATACATGCGCAGCTGCAGATCGCGGATCTTCGCCTGCGCCAGATCCAGTTGACCTTGCAGAGCCGACTCGCGCTGCTTGGACTGCTCATGCTGCCGGCGCAGCAGCGCCTGCAGCCACTGATTGCGGCGCACGGCGCGCTCGTGCAGCGACTTCCAGCTGCGCGCCTGCATCACCAGCTCGACATGCTCCTGCTTGCTCAGCGTGACGCGCTGCTGGGAGAACGGCGTCGGCTTCGCATCATCCGTGGATGCGATCGCGCCAACTTCGCATGCCGCTGCACTCATCAGGAGTGCAGGGTAGCGGAGAACGCCGAGTGTGTCCAGCGATTCCTGAGGTCTCCCTCAGGACGGGTTCACCGAATGTTTACGAAACCCAAACCCGAAATCCATCGCAAGTGATTGATGGAACAGGAGAATTCGGGCTGGCGGCGGGGGAACTTCAGGTTAAACTTCCCATGGACACGAGTCGCGCTGCTGCGGCGGCTTGGGACGTCGATAGACTTCGAACAGCGTAGCCCTCGCCGTGATCACCGCATGACCAATGCACGCACGCTCTC
>DASQFA010000609.1:0-7627 GCA_035633375.1 Rubrivivax sp. | reverse complement strand
GCACTGCGTAGTTGCGCCTTCAGCGTGGCCGGCACCGGCGGTGCGCCCATCGCTGAATGGTCCAGCAGGTGCACGTAGAGCAGGCCCAGCGTCGACAGTTCGCGCACCAACGACACGTACTGCGCGTCGACCTCGGGGAACGCACCGGTACCGTTGAACACGCCGTAGGGCGACAAGCGGATGCCGACCTTGTCGGCACCGATGGCCTGCGCCGCCGCGCCGGCTACTTCGAGAGCGAAGCGGTTGCGACCGACGATGCCGCCACCGTAGGCGTCGCTGCGCGTGTTGACCAACGGGTTGAGGAACTGTTCGACAAGGTAGCCGTTGGCAGCGTGCAGTTCCACGCCGTCAAAGCCGGCCTGTATGGCCAGACGTGCGGCCTGGGCATATTCGCCGACCGCATGCGCGATATCGGCTTCAGTCATCGCGCGAGGCGCGGTGTGCGGCTGCATACCTTTGGCATCGGTGTACATCTCGCCCGGGCAGGTGGCTGTGGCTGGGCCTACCACCTCGGCGCCGGGCGGGAGGTTGGCAAACTGCGTCACGCGGCCGGTGTGCATGAGCTGCACGACGATCTTGCCGCCTTTGGCGTGCACTGCGTCTGTAACGAGCCGCCAGCCGCGCATCTGGTTTTCGTTGAACAGCCCGGGGATGCGTGGGTAACCCAGGCCATTGGGCGACGGCGACGTGCCCTCGGTGACGATCAGGCCTGCCGACGCGCGCTGGCCGTAGTACTCGGCCATCAGGGTGTTGGGCGTGTTGTTGTCCACCGCGCGGCTGCGCGTCATGGGTGACATGACGGCCCGATTGGCCAGATGCAGCGAGCGGGCGACAAAGGGTTCGAACAGCATGCGGATCCTTGGGGTGGGCGACGTGAATGGGATGGGCGGGACATCGAGGGCATGTTCGCACCGGAGATGCGTCGGCGCGTGGTTCACCACTCGACAGCGCCCGGGGACATTGGCTCGAAGCCGGATGATATGAGCCCCCCCGTGCGCCGCTGGACTGAGCCTCAATGTCCACAGTGCGCGACAATGCGAGCCGCCGCTGCGCGACCCCACTTCAACGACTGCTATGGTGCTATGGAGCAGGGACATCGAAGAATCATATGACGTTCAGTCTGTTGCTGCTGCCCAGCCTGCGATCTTGAACGTCGGCAGGAAGAGTGAAAACGGTCGGCCAAGGTCGGCAGGCCTACACCCGCTGACAGGCGATCCGGGGAACTCGGCGCCCGGAACCTGTCATCCGGATCGACGATGCCGGTCTGCTGATACTCGCCACCGCCGCCTGCGGTCATCTGTCGACGCGCGCCACGGGCCGCCTCATGCCAACGAAAGAAAATGCTCTCGCGTCGCTGGCTGGCACCTCGCGCGTGCGCTGGTCAGACCGCATGCAACCCGCTAACAAGGGCCTTCCGGCGTTTGGATAGGCAGGCCGCGGGACGAAGCGAGGGACCGCACTGAGCGACAGATTTGCTTCTGGCAACTGCAGTCGCCGAACTTCGGCTCAGGGTCGCGATGGAGAGCTCTGCATAGCGACCCCCTGCGGTCCTACAAGTCGCGCCATTCGGTGCCACAAACCTGCCCTTCAGTTACGAGACCCGAGCCGAAGGCATAGCAGTCGTGGCCTGGGCGCAAGCGCTGCCAGCCGCTGCATGAACCGCGGCGGTGATATCACAAGGTGCGAGGTGTGCGGTCGCGCCAGGGCGTTGTCACCTTCAACACCACTTGGCTGGCAGCGCTGCACTGCACTGCACCCCCGTTCATTAGCCAACCCCGAGTGGGTGATGAAGCAGCACAGTTGCTCTCAGTCCTTGCGCTCGTCGGCGTCGAAGCGGCGGGATGTCGCTCACGCGCGTCGCGCGTCGAGCAACTGCTTGCGGCGAGTCTCGCCCTGCCGCTCGAACATCCAGCCCGGGTACTCTGCGGGCAGTTGGCTCACCTCGTCGAGCGCCCGCAGTTCGTCTGCGCTGAGGCTGACCTGCGTGGCCGCGAGGTTGTCGGCCAGTTGCTCCGGTCGCTTGGCGCCGACGATGACGGTGGTGACCTGCGGCTGGTGCAGCAGCCAGGCCAGGGCGACCTGCGCCACCGACACGCCTCGGGCCTGCGCGATCGGGCGCATGGCATCGATGCAGTCGTAGGCACGGTCACGGTTGACCGGCGGGAAGTCGAAGGTGGTTCGGCGGCTGCCCTCCTGGCCCTTCTGGTCTCTTGCGAACTTGCCGCTCAGCAGCCCGCCGGCCAGCGGGCTCCACACCATCAAGCCCACCCCTTCGCTGGCCAGCATCGGAATGATTTCGCGCTCCAGTTCGCGCCCGGCCACCGTGTAGTAGGCCTGTAAGGACTCGAAGCGCGACAGGCCTAGTCGTTCGGCGATACCCAGCGCCTTGACGATCTGCCAGGCGGCCCAGTTCGACACGCCGACGTAGCGCACGTGGCCCTGGCGCACAAGCTGATCGAGCGCGCGCACGGTCTCCTCGATGGGGGTGGCGGGGTCGAAACCGTGGATCTGGTACAGGTCGATGTGCTCGACCTGCAGCCGCTTCAGGCTCGCCTTGACGCCGTCCAGGATGTGGCCGCGAGAGTTGCCCCGCGTGTTCGCACCGGGACCCGTCTCGCCGAAGACCTTGGTGGCGATGACGACATGCTCGCGCGGCACCTTCAGGTTCCTCAGGGCCTGGCCAGTGATCTGCTCGGAGGCGCCACCGGCGTAGATGTCTGCAGTGTCGATGAAGTTGATGCCGGCGTCGATCGCCTGACCGATCAGCCGTTCGGCGTCGGCAAGCTGCAGGTCGCCGATCTGAGCCCAAAAACCTGTGCTGCCACCAAATGTCATCGTGCCCAGGCAGAGCTCCGAGACGAACAGGCCGGTTCGGCCGAGGGGTTTGCTGCGCATGGTCGAGGACTCCTCTTTCGGTGGTGGCGGACGCGGCACACCGCGCCGGTTCCGACACCCCCATGGTGCCGGCAATGAGCAAGCATGCCACGCCGGAGATCCTGCTGGCCGGCTACGGCGCTAGCTTGCTGGTGAAGTGACCCGAGCCGGGCTATCTCGATGACACCGTTCTCGCCGGGCGCCAGCGGCTCATGGGACACGGCCAGCAGCTCCACGGCCTCCAGCGCATGGCTTGCGAAGGGAGCATCGCCGGGTTGAACCGCGCGAAGCAGGTTCTGACCCAGGTGTATCTCGCCGCGCTCGAGCATTCCCAGCGTATCGGACCAGCCAATCGCCGTTTCGGCATGGAACCGCGCAGGCTGCTCGAGGGGGTCGTGGCGGTAGCCGCGGGTAACACGGGGACGATTGCGCTGCGAGCAGACGGCACCTTCCTGCAATGGGACGGTGGCGCCGGGCCGCGCCGCTGGCGCGTGCTGTGAAGGGCCAGCGCTGCAACAACTGCAGGTCAGAATGCAAAATGGCCGCCAATGCTCGCGTCGAATTCCACGCCATGAGTCCTGCCCGCACCCCTAACCCGGACCCCAACGCCGAGGCCCGCCAGCGTCGACATGCCAAGGCCAAAGCGAAGCAACTGCTGCGCGAGGGCATGGCCCAACTTCAGGCCGTGCTGGACGACAGGTGCATCATCGACGAGACCCCGCTCGAGGCGAGCAACGCGATGCAGCTCGCTGCAGATGCCATGCACTCGGCGCTGCACCAGCTCGACGCCGCAGACAGCATGGGTCGACCCGGCGCCACGGCTCCCGCCGGCGCCCCGACGCGCCAGCAAGGGCAGTTCCTGGCCTACATCAGCGAGTACGTTGCAGCCAATCGGGCTGGCGTGGCGCCAAGCCATGCCGACCTGCAGGGCTTTTTCAACCTCACTCCGCCGTCGGTGAACTCGATGCTCGTGCGGCTCGAACGGCGCGGCTTCATTCGCCGTGTGCCCGGCAAGGCGCGGGCGATCGAAGTCCTCGTCCCTGCAGGGCACCTGCCGCCACTTGAGCGGCCCTTCAAGTTCTGACCCAAGTTCGGCGCCGACCGCAGCCCGCCCTATCGTGGCTGTGATGCCATCTGCCCGAGGCACGAAGGGATGCCATGCATGCTGCGTGGGACGGACTATGTGTGAGTGACCTGCTGGCGACAGCCGGCCCGTTCGTGCTGCTGGCCACCGGGCCAGCGCGCAGCGATGCCGCCGAGCTTGGCGCGCGCATATCCTCCGTTACGCCCAGTGGGCCTTGCCGTTTGGCGGCCAGAGCGCGGTTAAAGGCCAGCATGTCGGCGCCAGTGGAGCGCCGTGCCCAAGCCCCAGCAATGTGGACTTGAAGTTCAAACACTTGCCCAGCAGGGCTTCGATTGGATACCCCCGGGTCTGATAGTCGGCTTACGGGCAACGAATTCAGACGAGTCGACGACCAGTCGGGGTCGGATGCGTGAGTTCGCGGCTTTCAAATGCAGTCGTTCATCCGCGATGGTGTCTCGGTCGGCGGTCGCCACCTGCGAATGACCGCTGTCGCAGGGCGCCGACTTCTCGACGTGATCGGCGAACGACCGTCTACTGAGTGGACCGGCCGATCGACTTGAAAAAGTTCCAGCGGCGCCTTTGGGTCGGCCAGCGACAGCCAGGTGAGCGAACGGGCTCCCCGACAGCTGACAGCCAAGCCAAGTGGCCAGACAGCCGCCGCTCATGGCTGCCGGCTCCCGGCCATCAGCGGGTCTTCGTCAGAGACCGCCACGGCGGTAGGCCTCAGTCGCGGCAATTTCGCTCGTCACAGGCCTGAAACCTGCCGCGTTGAGATACATCCGCTGACACTCACGTCGAGCGAATGCCCATAACGTTGTGGGCCAGGACCGGACGCTGAAATCCCTTCAGAGCCAGTTCTCCCACCACGCCGGCCTCGATCTGCGACTCGGTCTTAGAAAAGATGCGCGGCGAAATGAGAATCTGGCCGTCGCCAGCCTCGCCGCACAGGCGTGCAGCGAGATTGGTCACGGTGCCAATCGCCCCGTAGTCCAGGCGGCCCTCGAAGCCGATCGTGCCGATGGTCGCGTAACCTCCTGCAATGCCGACACCGAATCCCAGCGCGTAGCCGCGCTTCTTCCAACCTCGCGCCAGGATCGCCATCGAATCGCGCATGCGCAGTGTCATGCGGATGGCCTGCAACTCGTGGTCCTCGACCGGCAAAGGATCGTTGAACAGGATCATCACGCCGTCACCGGCAAAGTGCTCGATGGTGCCGTCGTGCGCAATGATTTCACGGCCGAGCTCGGCGTGATACTCGCGCAGCACGCTCATCACCTCCTCGGGTTCTGCCGTCTCCGTGAACCCGGTGAAGCCGCGCAAGTCGACGAACACGACCGTGATTTCGCGGCGCCGCGTCTTGAGTGGATCGTCGGCATCCCCGGCCATGATCATGTCGCTGACCTTCGGCGAGAGGAAGCGCGTGAGTTTGGACATCTGTCCGATTTGCGCGACCTGCTCGGCCACGCGCGTCTCCAGCCTGGCGTTCCATTCGGCGATCTGCGCCGCCTGCTCCTGCACCTGGCGGCTCTTGTCCTTGACTTCGCTGTACAGGGCTTCGAGCGTCCGGTTCTTTTCGGTGATGGTCTTGTTCGCCTCTTCGGTCCGACGTGTGGCGTCGAGAAGTTCGCGCTCGGCCTGCTTCTGATCGGTGATGTCGGTCATCACGGTGACGGTGCCCCCCGCGACAACCCGGCGGCGCAGGATGCGGTACCAACGACCGTCCGGCGCGTGGTCCTCGAAGCTGGCACCTGTGGGATTGCGCAGGCTCTCCACCCGTCGCGCCACCAAAGCCACCGGGTCTCCATCGCCGTAGTAACCGTTCTCGGCCAGGTAGCGCAAGAAGTCGGGGTAGTGACTGCCGGGTTGCAGCAACTCCTGTGGCACCGTGTACATCTCCCTGAAGCGGTTGTTACACACGACGATCTTCAGGTTGTCGTCCGTGTAGACCAAGGCACCCGGCATGTTGTCGAGTGCCACATGCAGTTGCGTCTCACCGGCAGCCAGCTCCAGCTCAGCCTGTTTCTGATCCGTGATGTCGGTCATCACCGTCACGGTGCCGCCTTCGGCCACGCGACGACGCATGACCCGGTACCAACGACCGTCCGGTGCGTGGTCCTCGAAGCTGCGCCCCGTGGGATTGCGCAGGCTCTCCACACGTTGGGCCACCATGGCCACCGGTTCGCCCTTGCCGTAGTAGCCGCTTTCAGCCAGGTGCCGCAAGAAGTCTGCATACGGCCGACCAGGCTGCAAGAGCCTTTCGGGCACCGCGTACATCTCCCTGAAGCGGTTGTTGCAAAAGACGATGTTCAGGCTGCTGTCGGTATAGACCAGCGCCCCCGGCATGTTGTCGAGGGCGGCGTGAAGTTGGGCTTCGAGGACTGCGGATGGGTGATCTGCCATGATGGCGCCGTGCTTGTACGTCATCGGCCAATGCCGGCCTGTGCAGGGGCACGCAAGATCAGTATCGAGTACGACTGTTCCGTAGTCAACGCACGGGTCGGTGCAAGGCGAATTGAACCGCCGTCAAGGCCGCTCAGGGTTTCGATCTCGCGCGGGACGGGCTGGTCAATCGACGGACGAAACTGACCAGGGAGGACGTTATGCCCAACGACTCATCGCCAACGATCCAGGGCTTAAGGGTCCGTGCGGTGCGTGTGCCGATGCCGCAGCCGCATCGGACCGCCAGCGGCGTGATCACCGAGTCGCCCCTGGTGCTGACGGATATCGTCACCGACGCCGGATCGATCGGGCACAGCATCGTCTTCACTTACACAACGGCCGCACTGAAACCGATGGCCGAGCTGATCCAGAACCTGGAGCCGCTGATCAAGGGTGAGCCCCTGGCACCCGCCGAGATCGAACAGAAGCTCGCCAGGCGGTTCCGCCTGCTTGGAACCCAAGGGTTGATCGGCATGGCGCTGGCTGCGATCGACATGGCGCTATGGGACGCACTGGCCCGTGTGCACGGCATGCCGCTGGTGCGATTGCTGGGTGGCCAGGAGAAGCCCGTTTGCGCCTATGGCGCGGTCGGCTACGACGGCGCACGGCAGTGCGCAACAGCGGCCGAGGACTGGGCCAAGCGCGGCTTCACCGGCATCAAGGCCAAGATCGGCTACCCGACGGTGCAAGAGGACATCGCAGTCGTGCGCGCGATTCGCAAGGCCGCGGGCGACAGGATGGCCATCATGGTGGACTACAACCAGAGCCTCACGGTGACCGAAGCCATCGAGCGCCTGCGTGTCCTGGACGACGAGGGACTCACCTGGGTCGAGGAGCCGACGCTCGCCCACGACTACGTTGGGAATGCCCGCGTCGCGCGCGAGGCGCGAACACCCATCCAATGCGGTGAGAACTGGTGGGGAACCTTGGACATGCGGCATGCCCTGGCGGCATGCGCCAGCGACAACGTGATGCCCGACGTGATGAAGATCGGCGGCGTGACCGGTTGGCTGCGCGCCGCCGCGCTAGCGCAGGTTCATGGCGTTCGCATGTCCAACCATCTGTGGCCGGAGCTCAGTGCGCGACTGCTGTGTTGCACGCCGACGGCACATTGGCTCGAATACGCGGACTGGTGGAATCCAGTCCTCGCTGAACCTCTGCGCATCGAGAAGGGCATGGCTATTGCCAGCGACGCCATTGGCAGTGGCGTCGATTGGAATGAAGATGCAG
>DASQFA010000608.1:0-5208 GCA_035633375.1 Rubrivivax sp. | reverse complement strand
TGGAGCTGGATTCGCATCTCGCCGTGTCGGTGTCGCACACCACGCGCGCGCCGCGCGGGCAGGAGCAGCAGGGCCGCGAGTACCATTTCATCGACGCGGCGCAGTTCCAGGCGATGGTCGAGCGCGGCGAGTTCTTCGAATGGGCCCAGGTGCATGGCCATCTGTATGGCACCTCGCGCGTCGCCATCCAGGACCACCTGGCGGGCGGCCAGGACATCGTGCTCGAGATCGACTGGCAGGGGGCGCTGCAGATCAAGCAGATATTCCAGGATGCGGTGCTGGTCTTCATCCTGCCGCCCAACTGGCAGGAGTTGATGCAGCGGCTGCAGCGCCGCGGCGAGGACGGGCCGGATGTGATCGAGCAGCGCATGCGCAACGCGCGCATCGAGGTGGCACAGGCCAGGCACTTCGACTTCGTTATAATCAACGCTTTGTTCGAGTCGGCCCTCTTCGATCTGAAGACCATCGTCCACTCGCAGCGTCTCAAGTATGCGGCTCAAGCCCGCCACCGCCCGCAGGTCTTCGCTGCGCTCGACCTGAACTGACCCCACCGAAAGCCCGCCATGGCCCGCATCACCGTCGAAGACTGCCTGACCAAGATCCCCAACCGCTTCCAGTTGGTGCTGGCCGCCACGTATCGCGCGCGCATGCTCAGCCAGGGCCACGCGCCGAAGATCGAAACCCGCAACAAGCCCGGCGTGACTGCGCTGCGCGAAATCGCCGCCGGCGAGATCGGCGTGGAGATGCTGCGCAAGGTTCCGATCTGACGCGCTGAGCTGCGCCTCCGCACAGGCCGTTCCCCCGGTTTCGTGCACGCCCCAGGGGGCGGAAAACGCACAGTGGTGGCCTTGGGATGAAAGTGAATCGGGCGCCTTCGGGCGCCCGTTGTCCATAGCGTGCGCCACGCAAGGGCAAGCCTGTTAGATTTGCCGTATGGGCATACGCTCGCTGGCCGCCGAATTTCTGCCTTCCGCGCTGCAGGGCTTGCACCGCGTTGTGTCGACGCCGGCGCCGAAGAGCCCGCAGGTGGCGTCGTTTGCCGCGCTGACCGAGAAGCTCGCCTACCTGTCCAAGGCCGACCACAAGAAGGTGCTCGAGGCCTACAAGTTCGCCGACGCCGCGCACCTGGGGCAGTTCCGCGCCACCGGCGAGCCCTACATCACGCACCCGATCGCGGTGGCCGGCCTGTGCGCCGACTGGAAGCTCGACGTGCAGGCCATCATGGCCGCGCTGATGCACGACGCGATGGAAGACTGCGGCATCACCAAGCCCGAACTGATCGAGCGCTTCGGCGCGCCCACGGCCGAGTTGGTGGACGGCCTGACCAAGCTGGACAAGCTGCACTTCAGCACGCGCGAACAAGGCCAGGCCGAGTCCTTCCGCAAGATGCTGCTGGCGATGGCACGCGACGTGCGCGTGATCCTGGTCAAGCTGGCCGACCGGCTGCACAACATGCGCACGATGCAGGCCATGGCGCCCGACAAGCGCCAGCGCATCGCGCGCGAAACGCTCGACATCTATGCGCCGATCGCGCATCGGCTGGGCCTGAACCAGAGCTACCGCGAGCTGCAGGAGCTGTCCTTCGAGTACCTGTACCCGTGGCGCCACGGCGCACTGGCCAAGGCGGTGCAGCGCGCGCGTGGCCACCGCCGCGACATCGTCGAGCGTGTGCGCGCAGACGTGGACAAGGCCTTCGCCAAGGCCAAGATCAAGATCCAGGTGTCCGGGCGCGAGAAGACCGTGTATTCGATCTATCGCAAGATGCGCGAAAAACATGCCGGCTTCGCGCAGGTCAGCGACGTCTTCGGTTTTCGCATCGTCGTGCCCACCCAGCCCGAGTGTTACCTGGCCCTGGGCGTGCTGCACCAGCTGTACAAGCCGGTGCCGGGGCGCTTCAAGGACTTCGTCGCCATCCCCAAAGCCAACGGCTACCAGTCGCTGCACACCACGCTGGTCAGCCCGCTGGGCACGGCGGTGGAGTTCCAGATCCGCACCGAGGCCATGCATGCGGTGGCCGAGACCGGCATCGCCGCGCACTGGCTGTACAAGGTCAACGACAAGGGCGAGAACCTGGCCGGCGACGCGCAGCGCCTCGGTGCGCTGTGGCTGCAGTCGCTGATCGACATCCAGGACGAGACGCGCGACTCGGCCGAGTTCCTCGAGCACGTCAAGATCGACCTGTTCCCCGATGCGGTGTACGTCTTCACGCCGCGCAGCAAGATCCTGGCGCTGCCGCGCGGTGCCACGCCGGTGGACTTTGCCTACGCAATCCACTCCGACGTCGGCGACCACTGCGTGGCCGCCAAGGTCAACGGCGAAGCGGTGGCGCTGCGCACCGAGCTGCGCAGCGGCGACGTCGTGGAGATCACCACCGCGCCTGGCGCCAGGCCCAACCCGGCCTGGCTGAACATGGTGCGCACCGGGCGCGCGCGCTCGAAGATCCGGCACTACCTGAAGACCATGGAGCACGACGAGTCGCGCGCCATGGGCGAGAAGATGCTGGCCCAGGCGTTGCGCGCCGAAGGGCTGGAGCTGCCCGAGAGCAACCCCGCCGACGCGCAGGCCAGCGCGCTGTGGCAACAGTTCACGCGCTGGAGCGGCAACCGCAGCCGCGCCGACCTGATGGTCGACCTTGCACTCGGGCGCAAGATCGCCAGCATCGTGGCCAAGCGGCTGGCGCAGCTGATGATCGATCGCGGCGCGCGCCCGGATGCCGTCACGCTGACCCTGGGCCGCTACGCCAGCGACGACGGCGGCGGTTCCCAGGGCGTGGTGTTCATCGACGGCTCCGAGGGCGCCTCGGTGCAACTGGCGCACTGCTGCCGGCCGATACCCGGGGACAGTGTCGTCGGCTACCTGGGCCGGGGTGAGGGTCTGCTGGTGCACACCAGTGATTGCCAAGTCGGCAAACGCCTGTTCGAGCGCGACAGCGAGCGCTGGATGCAGATCGAATGGGCCGAAGAACTGACGCGGTACTTCGAAAGCTCGATCCAGGTGCTGGTGCACAACGGCAAGGGCGTGCTCGCGCAGGTGGCGGCGTCGATCAGCGCGGCGGAAGCCGACATCACGCACCTCGAAATGGGTGAAGCGCGCGCCAGCGAATCGGTTGAATTGAAGCTGCTGATCAGCGTGCGCGATCGCCTGCACCTGGCCGAGGTATTGCGCCACGTGCGCCGCTCACCGGCCGTGCAACGCGCCTGGCGCGTCAAGCCCTGAGTCGTGCCGCAACGGCTGCTGGCGGCGCTGAGCGGTCGGACGTGAACAGCCTTCACCGCAGAGGCGCGGAGGGCGCAGAGCTCCGCAGAGAAATACAGGAAATGCTTTGAATTCATCGCATTTCCTCTGCGTTACCTCTGCGCCCTCCGCGCCTCTGCGGTGAATGAATTCAGCTTTTCGCGAGCGACCGCTTTGCGCCGCAAGCCGACTTGGCGTTGCCAGCAGCCCGATGCGGCCTGGCGCTCAGTCGGCCAGATCCGGCTGCGGGTAACGCACGGCCAACACCTCGAGTCTTTGCAGCCCGCCGGGGGTCTGCAGCGACACTTCGTCACCCTCGCGGGCCTTGAGCAGGGCCCGTGCGATCGGTGCAATCCACGACACCTCGCCTTGCAGGTGGTCGGCCTCGTCGATGCCCTTGATGGTGATGGTGCGTTCCTCGCCTTGTGCATTGGCATAGGTCACGCAGGCACCGAAGAAGACCTGATCGCTGCCGTGATGCACTGAAGGGTCGGCCACTTCGGCGATGTCCAGGCGCCGCGTCAGGAAGCGGATGCGCCGATCGATCTCGCGCAGCCGCTTCTTGCCGTACAGGTAGTCGCCGTTCTCCGAGCGGTCGCCGTTCTTCGCCGCCCACGACACCACCTCCACCATCTTCGGGCGCTCGCTGTCCAGCAGCGTCAACAGCTCGGTGCGCAGCCGCTCGTAGCCCGCCGGCGTGATGTAGTTGCGCACGCCTGCGGGCAGCGCCGGGGTGCCGACCTCGTCGCCATCATCCTCGTCGGCGTCGCTTTCCTTCGTGAAGGCCTTGCTCATGCATGCCATTGTGCAAGTTCGGCCAAGGCGCTGCGCATTGACCGGAATCACGCTCGGCTGCGCGCAGGTTGCCTGCAATAGGTGTATAAATCATATACCTTCCACGGCTGAGCCGCCTTCGCCGCGGCATCATCATGAAACTCAGCGCCTTCACCGACTACAGCCTGCGCATGTTGATGTACCTGGCCGCCAGGCCACGGCGGCGCGCCACCATTGCCGAGATCGCCAGCGCGTTCGGGATATCCGAGAACCATCTCATCAAGGTGGCCCACGGACTCGGCCGCAAGGGCTGGCTGACCACCGTGCGCGGCAAGGGCGGCGGGCTCGAGCTGGCGGTGTCGCCGCAGCACATCGGGGTGGGCGAGGTGGTGCGCCACACCGAAGGCCGCGACGTGCCGGCGGCCTGCTTTGCCGATGACAGCCCGCCTTGCGCCATCGTCCGCGTGTGCCGCCTGCGCGGCGTGTTCGCCGAGGCGGTGGATGCGTTCCATGCCGTGCTCGATGGCTACACCCTGGCCGACCTGAGCCGCAACCCGCGCGCGCTGTCCAGCCTGCTGCACATCGATCCGGCGCCGAAGGTCGCCGCCGGGCGGCGCAAGCTCGGCGCACTGTCGGCATGACCCCCCTGATCACGATCGAAGAGCCGCCGCGCCCCCCGGCCCCGGCGCCCGCGCAGGCCTTCGCACTGTGGCAACTGGGCTTTCGCCCCTTTTACCTGCTGGCCAGCACCTTCGCCGCGGTATCGATCGCGCTGTGGGCGCTGCAGCACGCCGGCTGGCTGGGCAGCGCCTACCTGCAAGGTCCGATGTGGCACGCGCACGAGATGCTCTTCGGTTTCACGCTGGCCGTGATCGTCGGTTTCCTCTTCACCGCCGGGCGCAACTGGAGCAACCAGCCCACGCCCAGCGGTGGGCCGCTGGCCGCGCTGGCGCTGCTGTGGGTGGCGGCGCGCGTGCTCGTGCTCACACCCCTGCCCTGGGCCGCTGCATTGGCCAACGTGGCGTTTCCGCTGGCCGCTGCGGTCGCGCTGGCCCGTCCGCTCATTGCCGCGGGCAATCGGCGCAACTACTTCTTCGTCGGCTTGCTGCTGCTGTGGTCGGCGGCCGCGCTGTGGGTGCACCTCGCGCTGCTCGGCGTGCTGCACGCGCCGGGCTGGGTCGGCTTGCAGCTGGCGCTGGA
>DASQFA010000607.1:0-12580 GCA_035633375.1 Rubrivivax sp. | reverse complement strand
AATGTGCCGGGCGGAACCCTTGTTCCGTCCGCAAGTACTGCCAAGCTTGGCGTCCCCTAGGGGATTCGAACCCCTGTAATCACCGTGAAAGGGTGGTGTCCTGGGCCTCTAGACGAAGGGGACAGGAAATCTTTTCCATTTGCTTGAACGACGCTTTGCGACTTCGGCCTTTGGTGGAGGTAAGCGGGATCGAACCGCTGACCTCTTGCATGCCATGCAAGCGCTCTCCCAGCTGAGCTATACCCCCAAGGTTGTTCACCCTGCGCTGTTCAAGCAAACCAAGATTATATCCAGACTTCTACACGGCCCTCATTCGCCAAAGCACCTGCTCGCGTGTGAACAGCTCGAGCACCGCGTCGAGCGAAGGCGTCTGGCTGCGGCCGCACACCAGCACGCGCACGGCATGTGCCAGTTGCGGCATCTTCAAGCCGTGATCGGCGAGCGTGGCCTTGACGGCCGAGGCGATCGAGGCCCTGCTCCACTCCACCTCGGCAAGCTTGGCGCGCAGCGTTGCCAGCGCCGGCCGCACGGCGTCGGTGACGTGCGTGGCCAGTTCTTCGGCGCTGGCATGCACTTCGACGAAATAGATGCCGCACCAGTCGGCCAGCTCCACCGTGGTGGCGCAGCGGTCCTTGAACAGCGCACAAAGGCGTGGCAGTCGTTCGTCGGCGCTTGCCTGGATGCCGCGTTGCGCCAGTTGCCGGGCCACCAGCGCGGCCAGGGGCGCGTCGGCCATCTGCTTCAGGTAATGGGCGTTGACCCAGTTAAGCTTGGCTGGATCCCACTGCGCCGGGCTCTTCGCGAGGTGGTGTCCGTCGAACCACGCGACCAGCTGCTCACGGCTGAACAGTTCGTTGTCGCCGTGGCTCCAGCCCAGGCGCGCCAGGTAGTTGATCATGGCCTCGGGCAGGTAGCCGTCGTCCTCGTACTGCGTCACGCTGACTGCGCCGTGGCGCTTCGACAGCTTGTCGCCGTCCGGGCCCAGGATCATCGGCACATGGCCGTACTCGGGCAAGGCTGCCCCCGAATCGCCGAGCAGCGCGCGCAGGATGTTGATCTGCCGCGGCGTGTTGTTGACATGGTCGTCGCCGCGGATGACGTGGCTGATCTGCATGTCCCAATCGTCCACCACGACGCAGAAGTTGTAGGTGGGCGTGCCCACGCCGTCGGGCATGGCGGCATCGCCGCGGGCGATGATCAGGTCGTCCAGCTCGCGGTTGCCGATGCTGATCGGCCCCTTCACCAGGTCGTGCCAGCTGACCACGCCGGCCTGCGGGTTGCGGAATCGCACCACCGGCGGCACACCCGGCGGCACCGGCGGCAGCGCCTTGCCCGGCTCGGGCCGCCAGCGCCCGTCATAACGAGGCTTCTCGCCACGCAAGCGTTGCGCCTCGCGCATCGCGTCGAGTTCGGCACTCGTGCAATAGCAGCGGTAGGCCGTGCCCGCCACCAGCATCTGCGCGATCACCGCGCGGTAGCGCTCGACGCGCTGCATCTGGAAGAACGGGCCCTCGTCGACGTCGAGCCGCAGCCAGCGCATCGCCGCGATGATCTGGTCCACCGCTTCCTGCGACGAGCGGACCACGTCGGTGTCTTCGATGCGCAGGATGAAATCGCCGCCGAAGTGCCGCGCAAAGGCCCAGGAGAACAGCGCCGTGCGCGCCGTGCCCAGGTGCAGGAAACCCGTCGGTGACGGCGCGATGCGGGTGCGCACGCGGCGTTCGGTCATAGGGCTGCCATGCCGCGCTGCAGGTCGGCCATGATGTCGCGCACATCGTCCAGGCCCATCGCCAGGCGGATCATGCCTTGAGTGATGCCGGCCGCCTGGCGCTGCGCCTCGCTCAGCCGGCCGTGGCTGGTGCTCGACGGGTGCGTGATGGTGGTCTTGGTGTCGCCCAGGTTGGCGGTGATCGAGCAGATGCGCGTGGCATCGATCACCGCAAAGGCGTTCGCCCGCGCGCTGTCGGCGTCGGGCGCCTTCAACACGAAGGACAGCACCGCACCACCAATGCCGCCTTGCTGCGCCATGGCCAGCTCGTGCTGCGGGTGCGAGGGCAGCCCGGGGTGGTACACGCGCTGCACTTGCGGCTGCGCCTCGAGCCACTGCGCCAGTTGCAGCGCTCGCTGGCTTTGTGCCTGCATGCGGATCGAAAGCGTTTCCAGGCCCTTGAGCACCACCCAGGCATTGAAGGGCGACAGGCTCATGCCGGCACTGCGCATCATGGGCACCAGCTTGGCGTCGATGAGTTCCGCCGGGCCGCACACCGCACCAGCGATGACCCGGCCCTGCCCATCGAGGTATTTGGTGCCGCTGTGCATGACCAGGTCGGCGCCCAACTCCACCGGGCGCTGCAGCGCCGGGCTGCAGAAGCAGTTGTCCACCACCAGCAGCGCGTCAGCACCATGCGCGATGTCGGCCAGCGCGCGGATGTCGCACACCTCGGTCAGCGGGTTGGTGGGCGACTCGGCAAAGAGCAGCTTGGTGCCCGGCTGCAGCGCCGCCTTCCAGGCCGAGACATCGGTCTGCGGCACGAAGCTGGTGTGCACGCCGAAGCGCGCGAAATCCTGGAAAAGCTTGATGGTCGAGCCGAACACGCTTTGCGAGCACACCACATGGTCGCCGGCCTTCAGCAGGCCCAGCACGATCAGCGTGATGGCCGCCATGCCACTGCTGGTGGCGATGCAGCCGCTGGTGCCTTCCAGCGCCGCCAGCCGCCGCTCCATCATCGTGACGGTGGGGTTGGAGAACCGGCTGTAGACGAAGGCTTCTTCCTCGTTGGCGAAGCGGCGCGCGGCGGTGGCGGCGTCGGGGTGGACGAAGCTGCTGGTCAGGAATAGCGCCTCGGAGTTCTCGCCCCAGGGCGACGCAGGCAGGCCCTCGCGCACGGCCAGCGTGTCGCGGCGCACATCGGCGGGCAGGTCCACGCGCGGCAGCTTCTTGCCGTCGGCCATCAGGCATGCTCCGTTGCGCTTTGCAGGGCCAGGCGCGAATGCTCGGGTCCGTCTTCTTCTTCGCCTTGCTGCTTGCGCTGCGATTCCATCGCCGCAAACTCCTCCACCGAGATGTCGCCGGTGACATAGTGGCCGTCGAAGCACGAGGCCTCGAAGCCGTCGAGCTTCGGGTTCAACGCCGCCACCACGCGTTTCATCGCATCCACGTCCTGGTAGATCAGCGCATCGGCGCCGATGTAGGCGCGGATCTGCTCGATGCTGCGGCCGGCGGCGATGAGTTCCTCGCGCGTGGGCATGTCGATGCCGTAGACGTTGGGGAAGCGCACCGGCGGCGCGGCCGAGGCCATGTACACCTTGTTCGCACCGGCCTCGCGCGCCATCTGCACGATCTCCTTGCTGGTGGTGCCGCGCACGATGGAGTCATCCACCAGCAGCACGTTGCGGCCCTTGAACTCCACGCCGATGGCGTTGAGCTTCTGCCGCACCGACTTCTTGCGCACCGCCTGCCCGGGCATGATGAAGGTGCGCCCGACGTAGCGGTTCTTGACGAAGCCTTCGCGGTAGGGCTTGCCCAGTTTCTGCGCCAGCTGCATGGCCGAAGGCCGGCTCGATTCGGGGATCGGGATGACCACGTCGATCTCGCTCGGCGGCATGGTGGAGATGACACGCTGCGCCAGCGTCTCGCCCAGGTTGAGCCGCGCCTGGTAGACCGAGATGCCGTCGAGCACCGAATCCGGCCGCGCCAGGTAGACGAACTCGAACATGCAGGGATGCAGCGTCGGATGCTCGGCACACTGGCGCGTGTGCAGCCGTCCGTCGACATCGATGAAGATCGCTTCGCCTGGCGCCACGTCGCGCAGCACCTTGCGCCCGGTGCCTTCGATGGCCACCGATTCGCTGGCCAGCATGTATTCGCTGCCCTCGTCGGTCTGCAGCTCGCCATAGGCCAGCGGGCGGATTCCGAAGGGGTCGCGAAAGGCCAGCAGGCCGTGCCCGGCGATCATCGCGATCACCGCGTAAGAGCCCTTCAGCCGCTTGTGCACCGCCGCCACCGCGGCGAACACCGCATCCGGCGTCAGCGGCAGGTCACGCACGGCGACCTCGATCTCGTGCGCCAGGATGTTGATCAGCACCTCGGTGTCGCTCTCGGTGTTGATGTGGCGCCGGTCGATGCGGAACAGCTCGTTCTTCAGCGCCGCGGTGTTCGTCAAGTTACCGTTGTGCACCAGCACGATGCCGAAGGGCGCGTTCACGTAGAAGGGCTGCGCCTCCTCCTCGCTCCAGGCATTGCCCGCCGTCGGGTAGCGCACCTGCCCCAGGCCCACGTTGCCCGGCAGCGCGCGCATGTTGCGCGTGCGAAAGACGTCGCGCACCATGCCGCGCGCCTTGTGCATGAAGCACTTGGTGCCCTGCATGGTGACGATGCCGGCCGCGTCCTGGCCGCGGTGCTGCAGCAGCAGCAGCGCGTCGTAGAGCAGTTGGTTGACGGGTGACTTGGAGATGGCACCGACGATTCCGCACATGTGGGGGGTCCTTGCGATCGAAGGTTCAGGCCGGGAGAAACTGCGCGATGTCGGGCGGCAGCAGCGGCTTAAGGCCCTGCCGCGCCACCGTCAGCCATTGCGCGCCGTGCGAACGATGCCACTCGGGCGAGGTGGCGGCCGGCGTCAGCGCGACCAGGGTGCTCAGCGCCAGCAGCAAGACGACGCCGCGCAACAGGCCGAAAGCGGCACCCAGCACGCGGTCGGCACCGCGCAGAGGCGTGGCATTGATCAACAGGCGCAGCACGCGCGAGGCCAGGCCCCAGCCCACCAGCACGGCGATGAAGGCGAGGGCAAAGGTGGCCGCGAAATTCAAGCTGGAATCCGCCTCGCCGACGGGCACGTGGCGCGCCCAGCCCGGCGCCAACGCGTGTGCCGCAAAGTACGCGGCCACCCAGCCCAGCAAGGCCAGCACCTCGAGCACGAAGCCGCGCCACAACCCGATCAGCAACGACAGCAGCAGCACGCCCAGCAGCGCGAGATCGACCCAGCCCAGCGCGTCCATCACAGGCTCAGGATGCTCACGGCCAGACCACTGCCCTTGATGCGCGTGGCGGCTGCCTCAGCCTCGTCGCGCGTGGCGAAGGGCCCGACGCGTACGCGCGTGCGCGCGCCGTTTTGGGTCTCGACCACCTGGGTATAGGTCTTCATGCCGAGCCTTTCGACCTTCTGCCGCGCCTCGCGCAGTGCGACGGCATCGGTGTAGGCACCGGCCTGCACGACGAAGCGCGCCGCCTTGGTGTCGGATGCCGCCGCCGCGGCGGGCTCGGCGGCCGAAGCCACCGGCCTGCCTTCGAGCAGCGCCTGCGCACGCTGCGCGTCACGGCTGGCCTCGGGCTGCGGTGCAGCGGCACGGCTGGCCGGAGCTGCGGCCGCGGCCACGGCGCGCACCGGTGCCGAGGCCGCTGCCACACGTGGCACCGCGGCGGCGGCCGGCGCTGCCGCGGAGGCGGCCTGTGCCGCCGCCGAGGCGGGCGCCGCACGGGTTGTCGGCTCGACAGGTCCCTCGGCGGCACGTTCAGCCACGGCGGGACCGGTCGGGCGCGCCGGTGTCGCTGCGGCGCTTTTCGGCGCCGGCTGGCCCAGCGCCGCGGCGCCCTCGCGTGAGATCTCGATCGGAATATCCACCGCGATCGGCCGCGGCTGGGTTTCGAAAAGCAGCGGAAAGCCGATGATGCCCAACGCCACCAGCACGGCGGCGCCGATCAGGCGGCGGCGCGCCCGCGTCCTGGCCGCCTGCACCGACGCCGCTTCGTCGACGGCATGGGGCGAAGCCGGAGGTTCTTTGCGCTTGAGGAGTGACAGCACGGTCTTGCGTACGCAGGGTGAAGGGGTGGGTCATCGAGCAACCGCCTGGCGGTGCGGCTCCGCCTGATTGAGTGCAACGATCGGCCCTTGCCGCACTTCAAGCTGCGGCCACCGCGACGCCCATCAACCGCTGTGCGTGGCACCCAGCCGCGGCAGGCCGTCCTTCAGCACGCCACCGACACAAAGGAACGAACCGAAGACAACGATTCTATCAGCCGGGTCGGCAGCGGCCAGGGCGGCGCGCAGCGCGTCAGCGGGCTGCGCGTGGCAGCTCGGCGGGGCTTCTGCACGGTGAGCGAGGGCCTTTACCGCAAGCGCCAGGTCCGTTGCCGTGGCCGCTCGCGGCACAGGCAGATCGCTCAGGTACCAGCGCTCGACCAGCGGCGCGATGCGCGCCAGCATGCCGGCGATGTCCTTGTCGCGCATGGCGCCGAAGACCGCATGCGTGCGCGGGAAGAATCCCATCTGGTCGAGGTTGTAGGCCAGCGCCGCCACGGCATGCGGGTTGTGCGCCACATCCAGCACCAGCGCGGGCTGCCCAGGCACGATCTGGAAGCGGCCCGCCAGCTCCACGCTCGCCAGCCCGCTGCGCACCGCCTGTGCGCTCACCGGCAGGCATTCGCGCAAGGCTTCGAACACGGCCAGCACGCCGCTGGCGTTGAGCAACTGGTTCGCGCCGCGCAGCGCCGGATAGGCCAGAGCGTTGTGGCGGCGCCCTCGTCCAGCCCAGGACCATTGCTGGCGGTCGCCGGACTGGCTGAAATCACGCCCGACCAACCACAGGTCCGCACCGATGGCCTGGCCATGCCGCAACACGCTGGCCGGCGGCATCGGGTCACTGATCACCGCCGGCTTGCCCGGGCGCAGGATGCCGGCCTTCTCGAAGCCGATCGATTCGCGGTCCGGCCCCAGATAGTCCATATGGTCCAGGTCGATGCTGGTGACGAGAGCGCAATCGCAGTCGACGGCGTTGACGGCGTCGAGTCGTCCGCCCAGACCCACCTCCAGGATCACCAGGTCGAGTTCAGCCAGCGACAGGGCTCGCATGATGGCCAGCGTGGTGAACTCGAAATAGGTCAGGCCGATGTCGCCACGCGCGGCTTCGACCGCGGCAAAGTGCGGCAGCAGCGATTCGGCGCTGACGCTGCGGCCATTGATGCGGCAGCGCTCCTCGAAGTGCACCAGATGCGGCTTGATGTACAGCCCCACGCGGTAGCCGGCATGCCGCGCGATCGATTCCAGCATCGCGCAACTCGAGCCCTTGCCGTTGGTGCCGGCGACCGTGATCACCGGCACCTCGAAGTGCAGGCCCAGGCGCTCGCGCACCGCGGCCACACGCTGCAGCGTCATGTCGATCGACTTCGGATGCAGGCGCTCGCAGTGCGCGAGCCATTCTTCAAGCGTGGCGGGGCTGGACATGGACCAGGATGCTAAGGCCACCCGGCCTGTGCCATTGACCCACGGCGCGCGAATACCGCCATCCCGCCGGGCCTTGGCCCTGCGAGGCAGGAGCGACTGCTCGCGCGCGGCCGCGCCAGCGCCTTCGCGCCCCGCCTCAGGCTCATGAGCAAACGCACGGCCGCCCGAAGTTTGCTCATTCCCCTCGGGGGGCCTGACGCGAAGCGGCAGGTCTGGGGGCCCTCTCAGGCCACGGCGTCGGCGCTCTGCCTTTGCAGCATGGCCAACGCACGGGCGATGGTCGGGCGCAGCTGGCGGCGATCGACGATCATGTCCAGGGCACCCTTCTGGATCAGGAACTCCGAGCGCTGGAAGCCTTCGGGCAGGGTTTCGCGCACCGTGTTCTCGATCACGCGCGGCCCGGCAAAGCCGACCAGCGCCTTCGGCTCGGCGATCACCAGGTCACCCATGAAGGCGAAGCTGGCCGACACACCGCCCATGGTGGGATCGGCGAGCACGCTGATGTAGGGCAACCGCGCCTTGGCCAGGTGCGTCAGCGCGGCGTTCGTCTTGGCCATCTGCAACAGGCTGAGCAGGCCTTCCTGCATGCGCGCCCCGCCGGTGGCGGTGAATGACACGAAGGGCAGCTTCTGCTCGATGGCGGCCTCGACGCCACGCACGAAACGCTCGCCGACCACCGAACCCATCGAGCCGCCCATGAACTCGAACTCGAAGCAGGCCACGACCAGCGGCACACTCATCACCGCGCCACCGAAGACCACCAGCGCGTCGGTCTCGCCGGTGGCCTCGAGTGCGGCCTTCAAGCGCTCGGGATACTTCTTGCTGTCCTTGAACTTCAGCGCATCGACGGGCAGCACTTCCTGGCCGATTTCGTAGCGGCCTTCGGGGTCGAGAAAGGCGTCGATGCGGGCGCGCGCGCTGATGCGATGGTGATGGCCGCATTTCGGGCAGACATTGACGTTCTGCTCGAGATCGGTCTTGTAGAGCACCGTTTCGCACGCGGGGCACTTGATCCACAGCCCTTCGGGCATGGTGCGGCGCTCGCTCGGGTCGGTTTGCTGCATCTTCGACGGCAGCAGCTTTTCAAACCAGCTCATGGTCATGCTCCTTGTGTCATTGCGTCCAGCGCCCTGCGGATCCCGGCGATGAAATCCTGGCCGGCCCGAGCCACATTGTCGCGCGGCTCGGCCTGCAGGATCTGCACCAGACGCGTGCCGATGACGACTGCGTCGGCCACCTCGGCCACGGCGCAGGCGCTGGCCGCATCGCGGATGCCGAAGCCTACGCCAACGGGTACGCTCAGGTGCTGCCGGATGCGCGGCACCATCGCGGCCACGCCCACCGTGTCGAGATGCCCGGCCCCGGTGACACCCTTCAAGGACACGTAGTAGACATAGCCACTGGCGAGCCGGCCCACCTGCTGCATGCGTGCATCGGTCGAGGTCGGTGCGAGCAGGAAGATCGGGTCCAGCCCCACCGCGCGCAGGCGGGCCGCGAAGGGCTCGCATTCCTCAGGCGGGTAGTCCACCACCAGCACGCCGTCGACGCCGGCCGAGGCGGCGGCCTCGATGAAGGCACCCTGGCCGTGGCGCTGGTCGAAACGCTCCACCGGGTTGGCATAACCCATCAGCACCACCGGCGTGTTCTTGTCATGGGTGCGGAAGGCGCGCACCGCGTCCAGCACCTGCGGCATGCCGATGCCGCGCGCCAGCGCGCGTTCCGAAGCCTTCTGGATCACCGGGCCATCGGCCATCGGGTCGGAAAAGGGCACGCCGAGTTCGATGATGTCGGCGCCGCCGCGCACCAGCCCATGCATGATGTCGGGAGTGGCATCGGCATAGGGATCGCCGACGGTGATGTAGGGGATCAGCGCCTTGCGTCCGCGCGACAGCAGCGCGTCCAGCCGGCCGGCGATGCGGCTCACCGCTGCACCTCGATGGCCTGTGCGCCCTTCAGCGCCTGGCCCTGGCAGGACGGGCGGCAGAAGAACAACGCACCCGACAGGTCGGCCACGGTGCCGATATCCTTGTCGCCGCGGCCGGACAGGTTGACCAGCAGATGCTGGTCGGGGCGCATCGTCGGCGCAATCTTCATCGCATGGGCCAGCGCATGGCTCGATTCCAGCGCCGGGATGATGCCTTCGGTGCGGCACAGGTGGTGAAAGGCCTGCAACGCCTCGTCGTCGGTGGCGCTGACGTATTCGGCGCGGCCGATGTCGTGCAGATAGGCATGCTCCGGGCCCACGCCGGGGTAGTCCAGCCCGGCCGAGACCGAATGCGTCTCGGTGATCTGGCCGTTGTCGTCCTGCAGCAGGTAGGTGCGGTTGCCATGCAGCACGCCTGGCGTGCCGGCAGAGATCGATGCCGCATGCCTGCCGCTGCCCAGCCCCTGCCCGGCGGCCTCGACGCCGATCAGCCTTGTGGCGGCATGGCGGATGTAGGGGTAGAAGATGCCCATCGCATTGCTGCCGCCGCCGACGCAGGCGATCACCGCATCCGGCTGGCAGCCGGCCAGCGCCGGCATCTGCGTCAGGCACTCCTCACCGATGACGCTCTGGAAGTCGCGCACCATCTCCGGGTACGGCGCCGGTCCGGCCACCGTGCCGATGATGTAGAAGGTGTTCTCGACATTCGTCACCCAGTCGCGCAGCGCTTCGTTCAGCGCATCCTTCAGCGTCTTGCTGCCCGATTCCACCGGCACCACCTTGGCACCGAGCAGGTGCATGCGGTAGACGTTGGGCGACTGGCGTTTCATGTCCTCGCTGCCCATGTAGACCACGCATTCCATGCCGTAGCGCGCGCAGATCGTGGCCGTGGCCACGCCGTGCTGCCCGGCACCGGTTTCGGCGATGACACGCGGCTTGCCCATGCGCCGCGCGAGTAGCGCCTGGCCGATGGTGTTATTGATCTTGTGCGCGCCGGTGTGGTTCAGGTCCTCGCGTTTGAGATAGATCTGCGCGCCGCCGACCTCGCGGCTCATCCGGTCGGCGTGGTAGACCGGGCTCGGGCGGCCGACGAAGTGCGCCAGTTCGTGCCGGTACTCGGCCATGAACGCCGGGTCGGCTTGTGCGGCGTCGTACGCGTCGCGCAACTCGTCGAGCGCGTGGATCAGTGTCTCGGCGACGAAGGTGCCGCCGTAAGGCCCGAAGTGCCCGCGGGCATCGGGTTGTTGGTAGTTCAGCATGGGTTCAGATCTCGCGGTCGGGCGCCAGGCGCGCGTCGCCTTCGCGCACCGCCTGGCAGAACCGGCGCATCAGCCCGGCATCCTTGATGCCCTTGGCCGACTCCACGCCGGAGCTCACGTCAACGGCCCAGGGCCGGACGCGAGCGAGCCCTTCGATCACGTTTGCAGGACTCAACCCACCAGACAAAACGACCGGAAGGGGAACGTCGGGTGCAACGAGAGACCAATCGAATGCCTTCCCGCCCCCGCCAAAGCCGCTGACGTGCGCGTCGAGCAGCAGGGCCTGGGCATCGTGAAACCGTGCTGCCCAGTCTAGCAAATCGACACCTTCGCCCATGCGCACCGCACGCAGGTAGGCACGGCCTGCCGCCCGGCACTGGTCGGGCGTCTCGTCACCGTGGAACTGGGGCACGCCGTGCGGCACGGCGTGCAGCGCGGCCTGGATGGCATCGGCCGGGGCGTTGACGAACAGCAGCACCGGCGTGACGAACGGCGGCAGGCGGCGGGCGAGCTCGCCGGCGCGCTGCGCCGGCACATGGCGCGGGCTGCGGTCGTAGAGCACGAAGCCCACGGCGTCGGCACCGGCAACGACGGCAGCGTCGACATCGGCTTCCCGCGTCAGGCCGCAGATCTTGATACGGGTGCGATTCAAAGGGGTCCCCCGGCAGCGGTGTACCGCGCCTGGCCTGGAGTGCAGGTACCCGCCTGCCTGGGACAGCCCGGCGCCGCGCTCGCCGCACGAACCGACGGTTCAGGGCAGCCAGTCCATCGCCGGAGTTTTCTCGGGGATCGCATGGCGCGCATCGTAGTACGGGCCGACGAAGTACAGCCCGTCGGGGGCGAATGTCGGCGCGGCGGCGTCGCGGTTGCGCGCGGCCAGCACCTCGGCCATCCACGCGGGCGGCCGGGCGCCGGACCCCACCGCAACCAGGCAGCCCATTAGGTTACGCACCATGTGGTGCAGGAACGCGCTGGCGTCGAAGTCGAACCGCCAGTACGCGCCGCGGCGCGAGAGCGTGATGCCGCGCATCGTCTTCACCGGCGACCGGGCCTGGCAGTCGGCCGACCTGAACGAACTGAAGTCGTGTTCACCGATCAGGTGCTGCGCGGCCTGGCGCATCACATCGGCGTCCAGCGCTCGAAAAGTCCAGCCGCAGCGGGACTGCTCCAACGCCGGCCGGACCGGTGACTCCAGGAGCAGGTAGCGGTATCGCCGACCGATCGCGCTGTAGCGCGCATGGAAGTCGTCGCCCACCCCAGCGCACCACTGCACGGCAATGTCGGCGTCCAGGAAGCGGTTCGTACCCCGCACCCACGAGAACGCCTCGCGCTCCACGGGGGCATCGAAGTGGACGACCTGGTTGAACGCATGCACGCCGGCGTCGGTGCGCCCGGCACAGACGGTGGCCACCGGTTGCGCGGCGAACTCACTCAACGCGGCCTCGACCCGGTCTTGCACGGTCAGCCCGCCGGGCTGCGACTGCCAGCCCTGGTAGCGCTCGCCGGCGTAGCTCAAGCCCAGCGCGATGCGTCGGCCCGCGTCGGCGCCGCCCGCAATGCGGAGGCCTGCGGCCTCCGCCTGCGCATCACCCAAGGCTGTCGAGCATGTTCTGCGCCTTCGACTTCAGCGCGCCGTCGGCCTGTGCGATGACTTCTTCGAGCAGGTCGCGCGCGCCTTCCAGATCGCCGATCTGGCGGAACTCGTCGGCCAGGTCGAGCTTGCGCGCCAGCGGGTCGGCGTCTTCGCCATCGGCCTCGGCGGCCTCGGGCTCGTCGGGCAGGTCGAAGTCGACATACGAGGAGTCCACCTTCGGCATCGCCGACGGCGGCGGCGGCGGCGCGTCCAGATCGAGCGAGACGCTGCCGAAGTCGAAGTCCATCGTGCCGGGTTCGATCGCACTCTTCGCGGCCGCCGGGGCCTCGATCGTCGGCAGGTCCGGCACCGGATCGTCGCGCAGATCGTCCATCGACGGCGGCAGGCTGGGCACGTCGAAGGAGACGTCGTCGGCCGGCGCGGCCGGTGCCGCCGGCGAGGAGAACGGCCGCGTCGTCTCGGTCACGGTCGCCACGCGTGCCGGCGGAAGCGTCGGCGGGTTGTCGAGGTCGATATCGATGTCGCGATCGGCACCCGAAGTGTCGACCGCCAGGTCGTCGATCTGCGAATCCTCGTTCGCGGC
>DASQFA010000606.1:0-2016 GCA_035633375.1 Rubrivivax sp. | reverse complement strand
CGGCGGCCTGTTCGTGCCCACCGCGCGCGAGTACCGGCTCGGTGACGACGTCTATCTGTTGCTTTCGCTTCCGGATGACCCTCAGCGGTACCCGGTGGCTGGCAAGGTCGCCTGGTTGACGCCCAGCAATGCCTCGGGCGGGCGCACCCAGGGAGTCGGTGTGCGCTTTCCGTCGGACGAGAAGACGCGCGGGCTGAAACTCAAGATCGAAGAAATCCTGGGCACGTCGATCTCTTCGTCCAAGCCGACGCAGACAATCTAGCGGGCCGCCACGGCCGCAGCCGGGGGCGCATGTTCGTCGACTCGCATTGCCATTTGTCATTTCCCGAACTGCACGGGCGAATCGACGATATCCGCCAGGCGATGCTTGCCGCTCATGTGGACCGCGCTCTTTGCATCTGCACCACACTGGAAGAGTTCCCGGTGGTGCATGCCTTGGCCCTGGGTTACGACAACTTCTGGGCCAGTGCCGGCGTCCACCCGGACAACGAAGGCGTGCGAGAGCCCAGCGTCGACGACCTTCTTCGCCTGGCTGCGCTTCCGCGGGTGGTGGCGATCGGCGAAACCGGATTGGACTACTACCGCCTGAACGGTCGCAGCCATGCACAGATGGAATGGCAGCGCGAGCGATTTCGCGTGCACATCCGCGCTGCGCGAACCAGTGGGCTGCCGCTGGTGGTGCACACGCGCAGCGCCGGCCAGGACACGCTGGACCTGCTGCGCGAGGAGGGCGATGGCGCCGTGCGCGGCGTGTTCCACTGTTTCACCGAGACCCAGCAAGTGGCCGATGCGGCGCTGGACATGGGATTTCATATCTCGTTCTCTGGCATCCTGAGCTTCAAGAATGCCGAATCGCTGCGCCAGGTAGCGCGAAACGTGCCGCTCGAGCGCTGCCTGATCGAAACCGATAGCCCCTATCTGGCGCCCGTGCCACATCGCGGCAAGACCAACCAACCAGCCTACGTGGCCCATGTCGCTGCACAACTGGCGTTGTTGAAGGGCTGCAGCATTGAATCGGTGGCGCAGGCCACGAGCCGAAATTTCGAATGCCTTTTCACCCGGACAGACCTTGCCAGTTACATCGATAAATCGTCATAAGATACTTTAGATATACCGCCTATCTCATTGTCTAAATTGAAGTTTATTTTTATTGTCGGATGCCACGTGGAGCCCCTTCAGGGCTGGCTTGTCAGTGCGCTTCCGACAGGCGCCATGGCGGCGCGCCGACTACGTAAGCGAGCCGGTGGTCTATAGAGTGGGCTGCATGCCAATCCCGGCAAGGAGAGCCTCGATGACACAGCCGCAACATCCCGTCGCCAACCCGTTTGCCTTGCTGATGGACCCGCAAGCCATCTTCAGAGCCATCGAGAGTTCCGAACGCCTTGCGCGTTTGCAAAGCCGCGTGTGCCGCCCACTGGACCGGCCGCTGCTGCCGCACGCCAGTGTCGAGGAGGCTGAATCCAACGAGCCGTCGAACATCTTCTGGGGTGAAGGCGACTCCATCGAGCAGGTGATCGAGCAAGACGACGATGCGAGATGAAGGCCGGGAAGCTGTCGCAGCAACCGCCCTGCCGGATGAACTGAAAGCGCGACGATGTATATTATGTAAACTGTTAGAAGCTGGATGCCGAAGGCTTCGACAGCGAGCACAGCAATGAAAACGGGCCCCGAGGGGCCCGTGTTTGATTGCAGTAACGGCCCGAGGGACCGTCGGCGGACTCCTACAGTCGCTCGAAGACGACTGCGATGCCTTGGCCGCCGCCGATGCACATCGTCACCAGCGCGTACTTGCCGCCCGTGCGGTGCAACTCGTAGATCGCCTTCGTGGCGATGAAGGCGCCTGAGCAGCCAATCGGGTGCCCGAGCGCGATGGCTCCGCCGTTCGGGTTGGTCTTGGCCATGTTGAACTCAAGGCCACGAGCCACTGCGATGGCCTGTGCCGCAAAGGCCTCGTTGGCCTCGATCACGTCCATCTGGTCCAGGGTGAGCCCGGCTTTCTTCAATGCCGCCTTTGTG
>DASQFA010000605.1:0-2729 GCA_035633375.1 Rubrivivax sp. | reverse complement strand
CAGCGCCATCGCCGAGCCCAGGTGCTCGCGCGACACGACCTCGGGCACGATGGCCGAGAACACCGGCCAGCGCATCGCCAGGCCGATGCCGTTGGCGAAGGTCAGCGCCAGCAGCAGCGGCGCGGTGAGCGAGTTCGTCAGCGCCAGCGTGGCCAGCAGCAGCGCCGTCAGCGCCACCCACAGCTGCGTGGCGGCGAAGTAGCGGCGGCGGTCGACGATGTCGGCCAGCGCGCCACTCGGCAGCCCGAGCAGGAACACGGGCAGCGTCGAGGCGGTCTGCACCAGGGCCACCATCACCGGGCTGCTGGTCAGCGAGGTCATGACCCAGGCGGCCGTAACGTCGTTCATCCACATCGAGATGTTGGCCGCGAACGAGGCCAGCCACAGGTTGCGGAACACCGCCTCGCGCAGCGGCGCCAGCGTGGGGCTGCTTTTCAGTGCATCGAGCAACGTGGGCATCGGTCAAGCATAGCGGCTGCACCAGCAGCAAGGCGCCCGGCGAACGCGCGACGTGCGTTACGACACCGGTACCGCACCGCGCCAGGGGTCGCGTCGTGGCGCCGCGGCGTCGGCCGAATCGAGCCGGACTTCGTAGCCGGCCACCCCCACACCGTCTTTGACCCAAAGAGCCTTTGCTCGAAGCATCAAAGCTGCCGCACAGAGGAGCCCCCCGCGCCGTGAACTGGGCTCGCCCGCTGTTGGTTTGCGGGCGGGTCGGTCAGGGCTCGTCCTGGAAGGCTTCCTGGCGCTTGTTCTTGATCGACGGCAGCGACACCACGATGATCATCAGCGCGGCGGCCGCCAGCAGCCCGGCCGAGAGCGGCCGCGTCAGGAAGGCGGTCCAGTCGCCACGGCTGAGCAGCAGCGCGCGGCGCAGGTTCTCTTCCATCATCGGCCCGAGGATGAAGCCCAGCAGCAGCGGCGCAGGCTCACAGCCCAGCTTGTAGAACGCAAAGCCGACGATGCCGAATGCCGCCGCCATGAAGACGTCGAAGTTGTTGTTGTTCAACGTGTACAGGCCGATGCAGCAGAAGGCCATGATCGCCGGGTAGAGGAAGCGGTAGGGCACCGTCAGCAGCTTGATCCAGATGCCGATCAGCGGCAGGTTCAGGATGATGAGCATGGCATTGCCGACCCACATCGACGCGATCAGGCCCCAGAACAGCTCGGGGTTGCTGGTCATGACCTGCGGGCCGGGCTGGATGCCCTTGATGGTCATCGCGCCGACCATCAGCGCCATCACCGCGTTCGGCGGGATGCCGAGCGTGAGCATCGGGATGAAGGAGGTCTGCGCGCCGGCGTTGTTGGCCGCCTCGGGGCCGGCCACGCCGCGGATGTTGCCTTGGCCGAAGGGCACGTCGCCCGGCTTGGCGCGCATCTTCTTTTCCACCGTATAGGCGGCAAAGGACGCCAGCAGCGCACCGCCGCCGGGCAGCACACCCAGGATCGAGCCCAGCGCCGTGCCGCGCAGCACCGCGGGGTAGGCGTTCTTGAAGTCCTGCTTCGTCGGCCAGATGCCCTTCACGTCCTTGGTGAAGACCTCGCGGTGTTCTGCCGGTCGGCTGAGGTTGGCGATGATCTCGCCGAAGCCGAATATGCCCATGGCGATGGCGACGAAACCGATGCCGTCGGTCAGCTCGGGAATGTCGAAGCTGAAGCGCGGCACGCCGGAGATGACGTCGGTGTTGATCTGACCCAGCAGAAGTCCGAGCAGGATCATCGATATCGCCTTGATCAGTGAACCCGAGGCCAGCACCACCGCGCCGATCAGGCCCAGCACCATCAGACTGAAGTATTCGGCCGGGCCGAACTTGAAGGCCAGTTCCGTCAGCGGCGGCGCGAACGCGGCGATGACGATCGTGCCCACGCAGCCGGCAAAGAACGAGCCCAGGCCGGCCGCAGCCAGTGCCGCCCCCGCCCTGCCCTTGCGCGCCATCTGGTAGCCGTCGATGGCCGTCACCACCGAACTGCTCTCGCCCGGCACGTTGATCAGGATCGCGGTGGTCGAACCGCCGTACTGCGCCCCATAGTAGATGCCGGCCAGCATGATGAGTGCAGGCGTGGCGTCCAGCGCATAGATGCTGGGCAGCAGCATGGCGATGGTGGCCACAGGCCCCAGGCCCGGCAACACGCCGATGAGCGTGCCGAGCAAGGCGCCGAAGAAGGCATAGAACAGGTTCTGCAGCGTGAAGGCCACGCCGAAACCGAGCGCCAGGTTGTTGAGCAGGTCCATGTCGCGCTCCTCAGGTGCCGGCCAGGAAGGTGGGCCACAGCGGAATCACCAGGTTCAGGCCCTTGATGAAGATGGCCCATGAGCCGATGGTCAGCACGACGATGTTGATGAGCACCTCCTTCAAGCTGAATTCGTCGCCCGCCAGGCTGGCGATCATGATCAGGATGGGCAGCGAGATGATCATGCCCAAGCGAGGCAAAGCCAACCCGAAGGCGACGACGCCGAGCACGATCAGGCACATCGGCCTCCAGGGAACTGCGCCCACCGGGTCGCCGCCTTCGGTTTCGATGGTCAGCGACTTGAACAGCACGGCCGCGCCCAGCACCGCCAGCAGGATGCCCAGGCCGAAGGGAAAGTAACCCGGCCCAGGGCGCGCCGAGCTGCCGAAACTGTAGTTCGTGGCGGCGGCGGCGAAGCCCAATCCGGTGGCGACGAACATCAACCCGGACCAGAAGTCCTTCTGGCTCTTGATCTTCACGGCGTGTCTCCTCGGCGG
>DASQFA010000604.1:0-2324 GCA_035633375.1 Rubrivivax sp. | reverse complement strand
CTTCGAGGAGCTTTTTCATGACCACGTTCGCAGAACGCGTCTGCACGGAAGCCACGGTCGGCGCCATCATTGCATTGCCCAAGTTCGGCACGCAGTTGGAGAACCGCTACGTGTTCGACGCTGCGGCGCGCGAGATCAAGGAGATGGCCGAGCGCGGTCGGGTGAAGATCGTCGACGAACATCGCGCCTTCCAACATGACAGCGACCTGATCACGGACATCTCGTTCATCAAGTTGAGATGACAGGCTTGCAAGCGGCCGCCAGCCTGCGGCGGCACCTTCGCGCCGCCGGAACCTGTTCCTTCTTTGCCTCAGGCCCCCGGCCTCGGGTGTGCCGGTACCGGCGGTTTTGCGCCGCAGGGTAAGTCCGCGCCTGTAGTGCCCCCCTGCCGCGGTCCTTGCTGCGGTTGTCAGATCTCGTCGACAGACTGAGGTCACTGGCTGTGGCCACTCGCGCCACGCTGCCCGTCGCTGCGACGCCGCCAATGCTTTCAAACTGGCCAGGCAGCCCGCCGGTCTGGCCGCAGCGCCGCTAACGACTCTGCCCATGCGCAGTGGCGGCAACCTGCGCCGCTTGCAGCCGCGCGCGGCGAAGGCTCGCCCTGTGCGGCAGTTTCCCTTGCCAAGCGCGTCCGCACTGCGCTGCGGATGCGGACAAACCCTTGCCTGCGCCTCGAGGGCACGCGGGGCACGCAGGGCACGCGGGGCCCTTGCCATCCGCCGTCTAAGGCTATAAACTGTTTATACCGTATTACTAAAAAGCAACCATGAACAAGCACCCATCTTCCGACGCCCGGTCCGTCGGCACGAGCGCTGCCCAGCGCCTATCGATGCCGGCCAAGAAGGCCGTCGCGAACAAGGCTGCGGCAAAGAAGTCGCTCTCGACCAAGCCGGCTCCGGCAAAGAAGGTGTCTGCAGCCAAGAAGGCGTCCAAAGCAGCGGCGCGGGCACCTGCGGGGTCGTCGAAGCCCGCGGCAGCCGGCAAGCCTGCGAGGAAGGCGGCCAAGCTTCGCCCTCGACTGGTCCGCGACAGCTTCACCATGCCCGAGGCCGACTTCGAGCTCATCGCGGTGCTCAAGTCAAAGGCGCTCGACGCGCGGCGGGCAGCCAAGAAGAGCGAGTTGTTGCGTGCCGGACTTCGCCTGCTGTCGGCACTGGAGGCCAAGGTCCTCGTCGCGGCGCTCGACAAGCTCGAGCCGGTCAAGATCGGCCGGCCCAAGAAGGGCCATTGATCCGGCTGCCGTAGCGCACACGCGGCCGCTGGCACGCGTGTGCGTCGCCGGCGGCCATCGTGGAGCCAGATGCGATGACGAGTCCGACACTGACCTGGTGGTCGCTGCTGTGCGCCGTGAGCGTGCTGAACGTGCTGGCCTGGACGCTCAGCGTCGTGCATGCGCGGCGGCGGCAAGCACTGCATGAACCCCAGACCTGGGCATCGATGCGGCTGCAGATGCTGCTGTCGGCGGGTTATGTCGCCGGTTGTGCCTACCGCTCGCTGTTCCCGGTCTACGACGTGCAGCGCCTGACCCTGGTCGACGGCTGGTGGTCGAGCGTGTTCGTCGGGCGCTCCGTCGCCACCTTCGCGGAGCTTTGCTTCGTCCTGCAATGGGCGCTGCTACTGCGCGGCGTGGCCACCGACACCGGCAATCGCTTCGGCGTGCGTGTGTCGCGTGGGCTGGTGCCGATGATCGTGGTGGCCGAGCTGTGCTCCTGGTATGCCGTGCTCACGACCTCGAACCTCGGCCACGTGATCGAGGAGTCGCTGTGGGGCCTGGGCGCTGCGTTGCTGGTGGCCAGCCTGGTGCTGTCGTGGCCGCGCTGCCGGCGCGAGTTGCGTTCGATGCTGGCCGCGGTGTGCGTGATCGGCGCCGGCTATGTCGTCTACATGTTCCAGGTCGACGTGCCGATGTACTGGGCGCGCTGGGTGCATGATGTGGAGCAGGGGCGCCAGTTCCTCAGCATCGCGCAGGGCTTGGCCGATACCACCGGGCGCTGGGTGGTCTCGCACCGCTGGGCCGACTGGCACACCGAGATCGTCTGGATGTCGCTGTACTTCAGCGTGGCGGTCTGGCTGAGCATCAGCCTGATTCATGCGGCCAGCCGGTTCGCGCCTCGGCCGATCGAGGCCGAGGACGGCCACCTAACGAACCGAATAGCCTACGACCGGAACACGGTCCGCCCGTAGATCGAAGAAGGAGTTCCGAATGAAATCCACCACTGCGTTCAGCTTCATGCGGGTGCTGCGCGCCATGAACTTCTCCCAGCAGGGCATTCGCAGTGCCTGGCGCGACGAAGCGGCGTTCCGGCAGGAGCTGTCGCTGATGC
>DASQFA010000603.1:0-4141 GCA_035633375.1 Rubrivivax sp. | reverse complement strand
CAAGCCCGAAGCGGCCGCGGCCAAGCCCGCCGAAGCGAAGAGCATCCCGATCGCCGAGATTCCGCAGCGTGCCGACGAAGACGCGGCTTTCGCACTGGACGTGATCGAGCGCAGCGCCAGCGCCAGCGCCGGCAAGACGGCGGCGCTGGCCGATGAACTGGCCGTCCTGAAGCGCAACGTCGTCGCGCTCGAGGCAAGGATCCAGGGTGACCGGCTGGCTGCGCTGCCGCTGGCCAACATCGAGTCGCTGGACCGGTACCTGAGGTTCCTCGACCGCGAGCTGCGTGCCCTGCAGGCCGAACTGCAGCAAAGCGTGCGCCCGACCACCGAAGCGGCGGCGGAGATCGTGCACCGGCGCAAGCTTTGGTTGGACACCATCGAAGCCATTGCCGGGGAGCAGCTGCCCACGCTGACGCAGCGCATCGACAGCGTGTTGAAGGAGTTCTCACAGGCCGAGAAGGCGCTGGCGCAGCCGCTGAGCCAGCAGCTGACGCTGAGCCGTGACACCGCGGCCACGCTGGCGCGCACCGGCAAGGCCATGGCCGCGGTGCGTGCCCAGATTGCCGGCATCGACCGCAAGCTCTGGCAGCGCGACACCGTGGGCCTGTTCAGCGCGCTGGCCCAGGCCGACCTGCCGCAGAAGTTCAACCTGGGCGCGCTCGCCGACGATTTGCGTGCCGAGCTCGAGTTCATGGACGAGTTCGACCGGTCCTTCGGCGGCATCAACAACGCCGCCCTGCTGTTGGGCGTGCTGAGCCTGCCGGTGTTCATCGGCGTGTCCTGGCGTGCCAGGAAGGCCATTGCCGCCAACCCCGCGCTGACGCGCCACCCTGTGGCGCTGATGCGGCCGGTGTCGGCCTGGCTGCTGCTGAGCCTGGCGACGCTGGTGCTGATCAACTTCCTCGGCCCGACGGCGATGCTCAAGTTACTACTGGCCCTGGCCTGGGTGCCGATCATGCGGCTGCAACCCGAGCGCATACGCCACCTGCTCGGCGGCTGGGTCTACCTCAGCGGCGTGTTCCTGCTGCTGCACCTGTTCGGGCAGCTGATCGGCGGCCTGACGCTGCTGCATCGGCTGGTGGTCCTGCTCAACGGGCTGTTGATGCTGGTGGCGCTGGGCGGCCTGCTGTGGCGCCTGCGGCGCGCCGCGCCCCCGCCGCGCAGCCGGCTGCAGCGCACGGTGCATGGGCTGGCCGTGGCCGGCAGCGCGGCCATCGCCGTGGCCGTGGGGGCCAACCTGGCGGGCAACATCACGCTGGCGGCGATGTTGACCAATGCCACGCTGATCAGTGGCTACCTGGGCCTGTTCCTGCTGGCCGCCGGCAGCGTGGTGCGCAGCTGGGCGGCTTTCGTGTTCCGGCCCGTGGCCGAGAAGCTGATGGCCGAGGCCGACCATGCCGGCAGCCTGTTGCAGGTGGCGTCGCGCCTGTTCGACATGGGCCTGATGCTGGCCTGGCTGTACGGCACGCTCGACGCGTTTCGCATCCTGCGGCCGCTCCAGGCCTGGCTGGCCCAGGTCTTTGCCTGGCGCCTGGAATTCGGCAACATCGCCATCACCGTCGGCGGCACGGTGCTGTTCCTCGTCTCGGTGTTCCTGTCGTTCTGGGTGGCGAAGACGGTGCGCGGCATCCTCGCCAAAGACGTGCTGCCGCGCATGAGCCTGCCGCGCGGCGTGGCCAACAGCGCGTCCACCATGACCTACTACCTGCTGCTGATGCTCGGGCTGGTGGTGGCGCTGGCGGCGGCCGGCTTCGAGGTGTCGCAGCTGGCCATCGTGATAGGCGCCCTCAGCCTGGGTATCGGCTTGGGCCTGCAGACGGTGGTGAACAACTTCGTCTCCGGCCTGATCCTGATGTTCGAGCGGCCGATCCAGCCGGGCGACACCGTCGAGGTGTCGGGCACCGTCGGCACGGTGCGCGACATCGGCATGCGCGCCACCACCTTCACCACCTTCGAAGGTGCCGACGTGGTGGTGCCCAACGGCATGCTGCTGTCGGAGAAGCTGATCAACTGGACGCTCAGCAGCAACACCCGGCGCATCGATATCCCCGTGGGCGTGGCCTATGGCAGCGACCCGGAGAAGGTCAGGGCGCTGTTGCTGGAGGTGACCCAGCGCACCGAGCGCGTCGCGCGCCAGCCGCCACCGGCGGTGATGTTCACCGGCTTTGGCGCGAGCTCGCTGGACTTCAGCGTGCGCGCCTGGACCCACTTCGACGACCATCCCATCGTGCGCAGCGCGCTCGGTCTGGCCATCCATGCCGCGCTGCGGGACGCCGGCATCGAGATCCCGTTCCCGCAGCAGGACCTGCACCTCAGGAGCATCGAGCGCGGGTTGTTCGATCGCTTGCACGACAAGGCAGATCCCGCGGCGGGCGAGACGGCATCGACGCCTGTGCCGTAGCACCTTGCACAACCGCTTCAACCCGACCGGATCCGCCCATGTCGTACCTGGATGACCCCCGTGTGCTCTTTGCCGCCGAGCGCACGCTGCTCGCCTGGCAGCGCACCGCCATTGCCTTGATGGGTTTCGGCTTCGTCGTCGAGCGCTTCGGCCTGTTCCTGCGCATGGTCAACCAGCAGCCGCTGTCGGCGTCGCAGCGCGGATTTTCGCTGTGGCTGGGTGTGAGCCTGCTGCTCATGGGTGCCGCCGTGGCGGTGATCTCGGCACTGCAGTTCCGCACGGTGCTGCGCAGCCTGGGCGAGAAGGAGATCCCGCGCGGCTACTGGACGCAGCTCGGCGTGTGGTTGAACTTCCTGCTCGCCGCGGTGGCGCTGGCTTTGGCGCTGCACTTCGTGATCGCGGAATAGAATGAAACGGCGCCCACGCTCAATGCGGTCGCTGCCATCCCTGCGCCGACTTGGACGGCACGAAGGCCGGCGGACTCTGGCGGCCGGCGCGTTCGCACCTTCGGCCGGCCGGGCGGTACTGACATGGGCCTGTACCAGCGCTACCTTCTGCCGCGGCTGACGCACTGCGCGTGCGGCAGCCCGGTCATCGAGCACCAGCGCCGCCTGGTGGTGCCGCAGGCGCGCGGCCAGGTGCTCGAGATCGGCTTCGGCTCGGGTCTGAACCTGCCGTACTACCGGCCTGAGCAGGTCGAGCGCCTGTGGGCGCTGGAGCCTTCGGCCGAGATGCGCGCGCTGGCCGCACCGCGTATCGCCGCATCGGGCATGGCGGTGCAGCTGCTCGACCTGCCCGGCGAAGCGATCCCGTTGCCAGACCACAGCGTCGATTGCGTGGTGATGACCTACACGTTGTGCACCATCCCCGATGCATCGGCCGCGCTGGCGCAGATGCGCCGTGTGCTGCGGCCCGACGGCCGGATGCTGTTTTGCGAGCATGGCGCCGCGCCCGACGCGGGCGTGCGCCGCTGGCAGGACCGGCTCGATGGCCTGTGGGGCCGCTGGGCCGGTGGCTGCCACCTCAACCGCGAGATGCTGCCGTTGATCGAATCGGCGGGTTTCCGTTTCGACACCGTGCAAAGCCGCTACCTGCCCGGCACGCCGCGCTTCGCCGGCTACAACACCTGGGGCGTGGCCTGCCCCGGCTGATGGCGCTGCCGCGCGCGCTGACCAGTCAGCGCGCCTCGTCGATCATGCGCATGGTTCCGGCTTCGACTTCTGCCGCCACGGCGGCCAGCGCCGGGTCGGTGGACAGGGCAGCCAGCATCGGCACCGGCTTGATCATGCCGATGTGCGTGCGGCCCTTGTCGGTATAGACCGAGATGCGGCACGGCAGCGCCATGTTCAGCTGCATGTCGCTGGCCATCACCTTGGCCGCCTGGGCCGGGTTGCAGACCTCGAACACGCGGCATTGGTTGTCGAATGCGATGCCCTTGCTGCGCAGCGTGGCGCCCAGGTCATGCACGTGCAGCACGCCGAAACCGTGGCGCTTGACGGCGGCATCCAGATCGGCCGAAGCCTGCTCGAAAGTCTTGTCGCTGGCGACCGTGTAGTACATCGAAGCCCTCCTGGAATCTGATCACCGGGGCCTTGCAGGGTAGCGCGGCGCAATGCGCGTCGCGTTGCGCCCGCGCAAGCTGGCGCGGGGTACTGCGGGCGGCCTTCGGCCATGGTCGAGGCCCGGGCTACGACAGCAGTGACTACCAGGAGGGCTTGAACGCCTTCCGCGCCAAACGCA
>DASQFA010000602.1:0-2541 GCA_035633375.1 Rubrivivax sp. | reverse complement strand
ACGCCTTCGATGCCCATCTAGGCCTCCTGCCGGGCTGCCGGATGGTGGGCTTGCACCCCCTCGCAGGGCAGCCAACGAAGCTGAGCTTGGGGGCGTTTCATCTTCACTGCTACTCCCAATCGAGCGCACCCTTCTTCCATTCGTAAACGAAGCCCACGACGAGAATGGCGAGAAATAGCATCATGGCCCAGAAACCTGACGGCCCGATTTCACGCAGCGCCACCGCCCACGGAAATAGAAAGGCAATTTCCAGGTCGAAAAGAATGAACAGGATGGCCACGAGGTAGTAACGCACGTCGAACTTCATGCGTGCGTCCTCGAAGGCCTCGAAGCCGCATTCGTACGGGGAGTTCTTGGCCGCGTCGGGCCGGTTCGGGCCGAGTGCGAAGCCGATCAACTGGGGCGCAACGCCGACTGCCACGCCCACCAGAATGAAAAGGATGACGGGCAGGTAGGGTTGCAGATCCATTGTTCGTGTCCGCTGAGGACCTTGCTGGTGCCGACGGCGAGACTCGAACTCGCACAGCTTTCGCCACTACCCCCTCAAGATAGCGTGTCTACCAATTTCACCACGTCGGCGCACATCGTTGATTGATTCGGGTGACGTGAGGAATTGACACCCTTGCACCTGCAGAATTCTAGCTGCAATTGCTGCGCCGTCCGATCGCACCAAGGCCTTTGCATGCCGAAGCGCGCGATCGCCCCACCAAGCGTTTTCCGGCTACTTGGCGGCGCTGGCAGGGATGGCTGCCGGGGCCGGCGCGGGGATCGCCGCGGGCACGCCCAAGGGCGCCGAAGCGGCAGGCACCAGCCCAGGAATGGCGGCGGCATTGGCCGGGGCGCTGGCCGCCGGGGCGGCACGGTCGAGCACGCTGCCGCCGCCCAGCGCGGCGCTGGTGCGCCCGTCGTTGGACATGAAGGCCAGCGCCAAGGTGCAGGCAAAGAACACGGCCGCGCACGCCGCCGTGGAGCGCGACAGGAAGTTCGCACTGCCGCTGGCGCCGAACAGGCTGCCGGATGCGCCGCTGCCGAAGGAGGCGCCCATGTCCGCTCCCTTGCCATGCTGGATCAGCACGAGGCCGATCATCGTCAGCGCGGTAATCAGCTGAACTGCGTGAATGACAGTGGACCAGAGCTGCATGTTGTCTTCGATTTTCGGGGGGTTGAATGAGCGGTGCGGCGCTCAGAGTGCCGCACGGCAAATGGCCACGAAGTCGCCGGCCTTCAAGGCGGCACCACCGACCAGGGCGCCATCGATATCGGGTTGCGCGAAGAGCACGGCCGCGTTGTCGGGCTTGACGCTGCCGCCGTAAAGGATCTTCATCTGATCGGCGCTCGCGCTGGCGGCCTGCAACTGCGCGCGCAGCAGCTGGTGGACCTCTTGCGCCTGCTGCGGCGTGGCGCTCAGGCCCGTGCCGATGGCCCATACCGGCTCGTAGGCAACGACCATTTCGCCGGCGCAGTGCGCCAGCGTATGGATCACGGCCGACAGCTGGCGCTTGACCACGGCCGCGGTCTCGCCGGCTTCGCGTTGGGCCAGGGTTTCGCCGACACACACGATCGGCGTCAGGCCCAGCGCCAGTGCGGCCTGTGCCTTGTCGGCCACGAGCTGGTCGCTCTCGGCATGCATGGCGCGGCGCTCGGAATGCCCGACGATGACGTAGCGGCAGCCGAACTCGACCAGCATCGCCGCCGAGACCTCGCCCGTGTAGGCGCCTTGTTTGTGCACCGAACAATCCTGCGCGCCCCAGCGGATGTCGCTGCCCGCAAGGCTGACCGCCGTGCTCGAAAGGTAGGGGAAGGGCACGCACACCGCCACTTCGGCAACGAAGGGCCGCGCCGCCAGGATGCCGGCCAGCAACTCGGCATTCGCCGGATGGCTGCCGTGCATCTTCCAGTTTCCGACCACCAGTTTGTGTCTCGTGCTCATGCCTGCTCCCAGTTCAGTACGATCTTGCCGATATGCACGCTGGATTCCATCAAAGCGTGCGCCATTCCCGCCTGCTGCGCCGCGAAGACCGTGTGGATCACCGGCCTGACCTGCCCCGACTCGATCAGCGGCCAGACCTTTTCGCGCAACTCCTGTGCGATCACCATCTTGTAGCCAGTGGATCGCGGGCGCAAGGTACTGCCGATGATGGCCAGCCGCTTGCGCAGCAGGGTGCCGACGTCGAGCTTGGCCTGCGTGCCGCCCTGCACCGCGATGATGGCGATGCGGCCATCGTCGGCCATGCACTCGATCTCGCGTGCCAGATAGTCGCCGGCCACCATGTCCAGCACCACGTTCACACCGCGGCCGGCGGTGATGCGCTTGACTTCGGCCACGAAATCCTGGCTCTTGTAGTTGATGGCGTGGTCGGCGCCCTGCTTCAGGCAGGCGGCGCACTTCTCGTCGCTACCGGCGGTGACGATGACGGTCACGCCGAAGGCCTTGGCCAGGTGGATGGCGGTCACGCCGATGCCGCTCGAGCCGCCTTGCACCAGCAAGGTCTCGCCACGCGCCAGCCGCGCGTTCTGGAACAGGTTCTGCCAGACGGTGAA
>DASQFA010000601.1:0-5243 GCA_035633375.1 Rubrivivax sp. | reverse complement strand
CTCGGGCCACTACGTCGTCACGCTCAGCGTGGACCAGGTGATGTTCCGCCAGCCCATCCATGTGGGTGAGCTGGTCACCTTCCTGGCCGCCATCAACGCTACCGGCATCAGTTCGATGGAAGTGGGCGTGAAGGTGATGGCCGAGAACATCCGCACCCAGGTTGTGCGCCATGCCAACAGCTGTTTCTTCACGATGGTGGCCGTGGACGACGAGGGCCGTCCCACCTCCGTGCCGCCGCGCCTGCCAGACACGCCCGATGAGCACCGTCGCCACGCCGCGGCGCAGATGCGCAAACAGATGCGGCAGGAGGTGGCGCAGCGCCAGGCCGCGCTGGTGAAAGGCGGCGGCGCGGTGGGTTGAGCGCCCGGCCCCGCCTCGCCCGCTCAGGCCGCAACGGCCTCCTGGGCTGCCGGCGCTGGCACCGCCGAGCGCATCAGGTGGTCGAAGGCACTGAGCGCAGCCTTCGCGCCATCGCCCGCCGCGATCACGATCTGCTTGAAGGGCACCGTCGTCGCGTCGCCGGCCGCGAACACGCCCGGCACCGAGGTGCGACCATGAGCATCCACGACGATATCGCAATGGCGACTGAGTTCCAGCGCGCCCTTGAGCCACTCGCTGTTGGGCAGCAGGCCGATCTGCACGAGTGCGGCAGCCATGAGCAAGCGACTCGACTTCGCTCACTTTGTCGGGAGTACGCATGTGTACTTCGCCTTAAGCCGTGCTGAGGCACTCGCCGCCCTCTAGAAGTCAGCAACGCGGGCAAGAGCGTGAGTCCAGCGCACAGGCGCGACCGACAGCAACCGCTACTCAGCAGCCGTAGAGACACCAAAACATGTGGTCGCCATGGATCGATAGGCTATGTCAGCTTTAGCGCCAGCATCTCGACAACCTCACCGGCAGCTGAGGGTCGTCGAGCGCCGGTCGGGCGCGCGATCTCGCGCCCGGACAGCTGACATCCAAGTTGGCTGGCCAGACACCCGCCGTTCATGGCTGCCGGCAGTCGACCCTTATGGATAGCTATCCATAAGCGCCGTTTGCCGACCCACACGAACGACCGCTGACCGGCACCCGATTCTTGTGGCTCTGGCGCTCCGAAGCTGCCCTGAGGTGACCGGCCGCTTGCGCTGCATTGCTGTCGCCCGGAACCCCGGGTCGGATGACTGCAATGGGACAGATTGTTGCCCTTTGCGGCGCAATGCTCAGCTGCAGCAGTAGGTCGAAGGGCCATGCCGCTCGCGCGGTAGGCGCTTTGGCGAAGTCTCATCTCTTCGGCTTCAGGCCAGGCTCATACGCCGGATGTAGAGCGCAAAAGGGCCGGCCTGTCGCGCTGCGATCATCAGCTCGACCTGTCGGATCTGTGCGGAGTCGAGCGCTGGCGCGCACGGCACGTCTCTTCCTCGAGAGCTTGCGCGGAATGCCTTGAGCGGAAGCTGGATCGTCTGCCAGGCGTCACCATCGAGCGTGAAGCCGCATTGGCAGTTCAGGCTGTCGAACCCGTCATCGGTGAGGAGGTTGAGCTTGAACTGCTCGCCACCGCCTCGCACCACGATCGAGCAGATCGCGGCGCCTTGTTTGCCACGTGCACTTGGGCTGGATCGCACTGAGGCAAATCCTCCGTTCCTCAAGCGAGACCAGACCCTCGAAGACGGCGTGGCCTGCCGGGTCGTGACGGAGCCTGCTGCGCGACACGCCGCCCATCACGCGGTCGTCGATGGCGGCCCAGTCGTTCACGCTGACCGGATCGCTAAAGTCGAACAGCACTAAAGCGTCGTCGGGATGGATCATTTGGCGATTGTGGCGCGGCGGGTGTCGGCGGCGTGGGGCGATGCTGGCAAGATCGATGGCAACCAAGTACCAGGTAGGCACCGGGATGAACCTCGTCGGGTTGCAGGCCGAGTTGCGCCACTTTGCTGCCGAGCGCGACTGGCAGACGTTCCATACGCCGAAGAACCTGTCCACGGCCTTGATGGTCGAGGCGGCCGAGCTAGCCGAGGTCTTCCAGTGGATGACGGCTGAGGAGTCGCAGGGTGCCCATCAAGACCCGGCGTCGAAGCAGCGCATCGGCGAGGAGGTTGCGGACGTGTTGCTCTACCTGCTGCAGGTCGCGGACCACAGTCAGGTCGACATCGCGCAGGCGGTCAAGGACAAGCTGGCGCGCAATGCACTGAAGTACCCGTCGACTCGAGCTGTCGCACGGGTCTCGCCAAAGCGTGCTGCGATGCCAGGCACGCACGTTCTGCTCGATTATGAGAACGTCCAGCCGACTGAGGACGAGCTGCGGTCCCTGGTGCCGGATGCGAGCCAGGTGTGGGTGTTCCATGGGCCGCACCAGCGGCAGGTCGAGCAGCGGTTTGCTTCCTTCGGTGCTGACGTGACGGCGGTGCCGATCAGCAGGCCCGGGAAAAACGCGCTGGACTTTCACCTGTCGTTCTACATGGGCTACATCGCTTCGCGGAATCAGGCCTCGGCGATCGTAGTGGTAGCGAACGACAAGGGTTACGAGCCAATGCTGGACCACGCCAGGGCGATGGGGTTCGCGGTGCGTCAGCAGGGGTATGGGAAGGCGAAGCCTGCTGCTTCAGCGAAGACAAATCCGGCCACAGACTCTGCGGCCAAGAAGGTGGCAGCAAAGAACCCGCCAGCCAAGAAGGCCGCAGCCAAGCAGCCTGCGGTGAAGCAGGTCGCGGCGAAGAAGGCTGTGGCCAAGAAGGCTGCTACAACGGCCGCAAAGAAGCTGCCGGTGAAGAAGGTGGTAACGGCGAAGAAGGTCGTGCCGAAGCCGGCCAACCCGCCAGCAGCCAAGAAGGCCGCGGCGGCTGCGCCATTGGTAGCGGCCAAGGTGTCGGCTTCGGTCGGTGCTGGCGCGAAGGCGGTGCTCCTGTCGTCGGATTCTGTGGCGACGATCAAGAAGCTGAGCGACAACCTGCGGAAGATGGGCGGCAAGCGGCCGACGAAGCCGGCGTCGTTGTGGCGGTCGCTGAAGTCGTTCCTGGGGGCCGGTGCAACCGAGGAATCGGTCGAGGTGGCACTGGCCCGCCTGATCGAAGACGGTGTGGTGAAGGTGGACTCGGTGAAGGGTGCGTCGTATCCGACATTTGGTCCGGAGAGTGGGTCCGCAGGCACCCGGGTTTGAAGGCGTGGTGAGCGATCGGCTGGTGAGGCATGTGGTGCTGGATTGCGCATTTCAGCGATCGCGGACAGCCATTTCAGCGTGATCGCGGACACCATTTCACGCTGATCGCGGACAGCTGTAGCGCATGCGAGTGACCTTGGTGAATGGTATCTCAGGTGTCCGCGATCAGCGTGAAAGCGACGGCGTTGTCCACGCCGGCGAGCATCGCCGGGGTGGGCAACGCTGCGCCGAAGGCGATTGAGTTTGGAGGGTCACCGAGGCAGGCTTGTCCACGGCGGCGGGCGGGCGTCGCATACGACGAACGCACGACCGCCGCGGTGGGCAAGCCGTGTTCAAGGCTCCAGCGGTGGGCACGCGCAGGCTCGCCTGTCGCATGCGGGGTGCCCCGCCATAGCGTTATGGTGGCTGTCATGCTTCACCTGTGAGGCTGATTGCGTAACGCGTTACGAGGGTGTTCAAGACGCGTCGCGCGGAGTTGCGGGCCGCCGAGTGCATTGACTTGGCGGTGTCGTCCTCGAGCAAGGCCAGATCCCTGCTGAGCAGTGCCAGCAACGTCACGCGTGAGGCGTGGGCTTCTTCGCCGATGGCTTGCGTCACGGCTTGCTTGCTGCGTTGGCGGTACACCCGCTGGCGCTGTGCCGCGCTCATGGGCGGCTCGACCTCGGCGGGGCGAGTTGGCGCGGCCTGGAGCGTCGCGCCCTGCGGGCTGGCTGGTGCTTGGGTGTCGTTCATGATCGTCAAGGGTGGTGGGTTGGGGCTTCGTCACGCGTTACGCTTCGGCATCGCTGTGCTGCGGGTCCTTGCGCAGTGACGGCCCTTTGAGTGCGATGCGGTGTGAGCAGTGCACGATGCGGTCGAGGATCGCGTCGGCCACGGTAGGGTCGTCGAGCCAGGCATGCCATGCATTGACCGCCAACTGGCTCGTGATCAGCGTGGCCTTGGCGCCGACCCTGTCGTCGAGCAGTTCGAGCAAGTCGGTTCGCTCGCTGGCATCCATGGGAGCGCCTGCGAAGTCGTCGAGCACCAGCACGTCGATGCGGGCGAGCTGGGCCAGGCGGCGGCCGAAGCTGCCGTCGCCGTGGGCCACCCGTAGCTCCTGCAGCAGCCGCGTGGTGCGCGTGTACAGCACGGTGAAGCCGCAGCGCGCGGCCTGCTGCGCCAAGGCGCACGCCAGCCAGGTCTTGCCAGTGCCCGTGGCGCCGCAGATGAGAACCGTGCGGGCGTGTCGCACCCAGTCGCAGCCGGCCAGGGCGGTGATCAGGTGACGGTCCATGTTGCGCGATGCACGCCACTGGATGTCTTCGATGCACGCCGAGCTCACCTTGAGCCTGGCTGCCTTGAGGAGCCGAGTCAGGCGCTTGCCGTCGCGCCAGTCGATCTCGCGCTGCACGAGCATGGCAAGCCGATCCTCGAAGCGCAGTTCGGCCGCTGCGCTGCTGGTGGCGTGGTCGCTGAGCGCGGCCACCATGCCGTCCAGGCGCAGGCTCTTGAGTTGGGTCAGGGTCTGTTCGTTGAGCAAGGTGGGCTCTCCTTCGTCCTCAGTGGTAGTAGTCGGGTCCGCGCACGTTCTCGTGCAGCGGCAGGCTCGCTTGAGCCGGCTTGGGGTCCAGGGCCTGGCGGTCCAGGCCGCTGCGCAGGATGGAGCTCACGCTGTGCAGGTTGGGGCTGCGGATGGACATCGCCCGGGCGCAGGCTGCCTCCAGCCGGGCGGGCGTGAACTCACGCGCCAGGCGCTTCATCCCCAGGCACGCGCGGTAGCCCTGCTCGGGGTGCGGCCGGTGCTCCATCTGCCAGCGCACCACGGCAGCGGTGGCCACCCCGATACGCTCGCCCCAGGCGATGAGCTTGGCGGGCGTCCATTCCAGGTGCGCCCGATGAGACGCCGGCATGTGCTCTGGCAGCGTCGTGTGCTTACCCTTGAGGGAGCTGTAGGCATGCACAGCCACGCGCCGCCCCCCGGCGAGCGCCTCCACCGTCGTTGCCGTCACGCGTAGTTCGACCTCGGTGCGCACCAGCCGGTGTGGCACGCTGTAGTAGTGGCCGTCGAACTCGACGTGGTAGTCGATGTTGACGCGAACGCGCTTGAAGCGCGCGATTGCCATCCTGGTG
>DASQFA010000600.1:0-5982 GCA_035633375.1 Rubrivivax sp. | reverse complement strand
CGGCCAGTCCAAGCCCTCGGGGCAGATCGAGATCGCCAACTTCCGCAACCCGCAGGGGCTGCAGCCGATCGGCGACAACGCCTGGGCGCGCACCTTCGGCTCGGGCGACCCGATCATGGGCGTGCCCGGCGACGGCAACCTGGGCGTGTTGCAGGCCGGCGCGCTGGAGGAATCCAACATCGACCTGACCGGTGAACTGGTGAGCATGATCACCGCGCAGCGTGTCTACCAGGCCAATGCGCAGACCATCAAGACCATGGACCAGGTGTTGCAGACGCTGGTGAATCTCAGGTAATGAATCCGCCGGCGGCGTTCTCGGCGGCCGCCCGAGGTTGGGCGATACGAGCGGCGCTTGGGCGGCCCGGCAGGCAGCGCGCCGAGGGTGGGGCATCGGGAGCCAGAAGCATGGCAAGTGCTGTGTTTGTTCACGGCATTGCGGTAGCGGGAAGCGCTGGCAAGCATCCTGCGATGCGATGCCTGCGCCCCTATCCGGTTGGCCCATCGGAATCGGTCCCCGCCACCCTGCATGGCCGCCCTTGCAGGACTTGCACTGCACGAATTGCAGATCGCACCCCGAGAACGCGTTAGGCTTCCCAGCGACACCTATGTCATCGCCTGCATCAGACAAGCTCGCCGTGCTCATCGACGCGGACAACGCTCAACCTTCCGTTGCCCACGAACTCATGGCGGAGGTTTCGCGGTACGGTACAGCCAATGTTAAGCGGGCCTATGGCGACTGGACAACGACTAACTTGCGTAGCTGGAAGGACGTGCTGCATGAGCTCGCCATTCAGCCTGTGCAGCAGTTCAGCTACACAACCGGCAAGAACTCAACGGACTCGTCCTTGATCATTGACGCTATGGACTTGCTCCACGCAGGCGGACTGAATGGCTTCTGTCTGGTCTCATCGGACAGCGACTTCACACGACTCGCAACCCGCATCCGTGAATCCGGGCGTTCCGTTTATGGATTCGGAGAAAAGAAGACCCCGAAGCCCTTCGTAGCCGCATGCGACAAATTCGTCTACACGGAGATTCTTAGGCCGCAGCAGGCCCAGGCACCGGTCGTCGATCAGGCCGCTGACCCACTCAAACCCATGTTTCTCGCGGCGCTGGCCGCAACTGGCCGCGAGAACGGTTGGGCCGCACTCTCCGCCTTCGGCTCGTTCGTCATGAAGAACAGTCCTTCCTTCGACCCTCGCAACTACGGGTGCCAGAAGCTCGGCGAGTTGGTTCGTCGTCAAACGTATCTCGAGGTCAAGGAGGTCGCTGCCGGCGACGGGTCAACAAATGTTCACCTCTTCGTTCGCGCCAGGGAAGCCTAACCCCTTTTCAGATTCAGATTGATGATCGAAACTCAATCTTGGTGCTTCGACACCGTCGCTGAAAGGTGGGAAGTCCCTTCGTATTCGCTCAAGCGGAGCGCCAACGGCAGGCCACCAGGCCCGGTCTGGCGGTACGCGGTACATTTTCGCCAGCCCGGGCCTGGCGTCCTGCCGTCGTCGCCCGCTCTCTGTGTGTGGTTTCGTCAGAAACGCGAAACTTAGCTCGAACGCTACGCGTCAAATCCACATGTCTCACAAGCGCGCCGATCAAATCACCGTCTCTGGCGAGTGGGCCAAGCATCTCCGACCGTATGGCAAGCGCGCCTTCTGGAAGGCGGAGCGCAGGGCATATGGAGAGCATGCCTCGCAGGAGGCAACCGTGAGCCGCGCAGAGTACGATCTCCCCTCTGTGCCCACCAAGATTCAAGAACTGATCGCACGCCTCGAGGCGGATGGCTGGCACCAAGTACGCCAGAAGGGAAGTCATCGTCAGTTCCATCACGCTTCCAAGACCGGGACCGTCACGGTCGCAGGCAAGCCAAGTGTTGAGGTGCCACCTGGCACGTTGAACAGCATCCTGAAACAAGCAGGTCTGAAGAAGTGAGGTCGCACATGCAATATCTGGTTGTTATCGAGAAGGGCCCGAGCAGCTTTGGTGCCTATGTCCCAGACCTGCCGGGCTGTATCGCAGCCGGTGAGACTCGCGAAGAAGTCGCCACGCTTATTCACGAGGCCATCGAGTTGCACATCGAGGACCTGAAAGCTCAGGGCCACCAGGTTCCGAGCCCGCACTCGAGTGGCGAACTTGTGAACGTTGACGCCTAACCTCCGCTCGAACCGGGGCCCAAGGCCAAGCCTGGGTCGGTTCCGGTGGTGGCGACCGCAGCCCCGGATACGAACTCCCAAACCCAATTCACACCGGTCCGAATACCGTCCCGCTGATCCGGGCCGATTGACTGAAACGACCGATTCGCGCCCAGGCGCAAAGGAGATCCCATGGACCGCATGATCTATCTGTCGATGTCGGGCGCCAAGGCCACGCTGCAGCGCCAGGACATCCTGGCGCACAACCTGGCCAACGTCTCGACCACCGGCTTCCGTGCCGAGATGGCGGCCTTCCGCGCCGTACCGGTGCGCGGCGACGGCGCCAGCACGCGCGTGTATGCGCTGGAATCCACGCCCGGCTACAGCGACGCGCCCGGCGAGGTGCAGGGCACGGGCCGCGCGCTGGACGTGGCCGTGTCGGGCAAGTCCTGGCTGGCGGTGCAGGCACTGGACGGCACCGAGGCCTACACCCGCGGCGGCGCGCTCGACATCAGCCCCGAAGGCGAGCTCATCACGCGCAGCGGCTTGCAGGTGCTGGGTGACGGCGGTCCGATCAGCGTGCCGGCGAATGCGCAAATCGACATCGGCGCCGACGGCACCCTCACCGCCAAGGTCGGCGATGCCAAGGCGCAGGTGCTGGGCCGGCTGAAGCTGGTCACCCCCGAAAGCCCGCTCGCACGCGGCGACGACGGCCTGTTCCGCGCACCCGAAGGCAATCTGGAAGCCGACCCTGCCGCGCGCGTGCAGCAAGGCGCACTCGAGGGCAGCAACGTCAGCGCTGTCGAAACCATGGTGGCGATGATCACTGCCGCACGCCAGTTCGAGCAGCAGATGAAGATGCTGCAGACCGCCGAGCAGAAGGAACAGGCCGCGACCAGGCTGTTGTCGAACAGCGCGTTGTAGTCGGGATGCGTGCCCGGCCGCCGAGGCTGATCGCGGACAAGATGATCACCGAAGAAGAACTCTTCCGCCGACTGCGCCATCTCGGCTGATTGTGGAACTCACGGTTCACATCTCTCGAGGCGCCGCGCGCGAGATCGAGCATCTGGCCAGGTGGTGGCCGAACAATCGGCTTGCCGCGCCAGGGCCTGGCGCGCTGCCGTCGTTGCCCGCTCGCACTAGGCTTCCGAATACGCGACTCTGAGACCTAGATGCCTCGCAAAGGGCACGAAATCGCGGTCGGCGTGCAGCAGCGTCATCCTGTTCTCGATGCAGTAGGTAGCAATCAGTGTGTCGATGGTCTTGCGGATCGTGACTCCACGATCTCTGAGCAATCGATAGTTCTCGGAAGCCCTGATGGCGAGGTCATACCCGACAAGGTCGACATGCTCGAACGCATCCAGAGTCTTCTTCACCAGCTTGAACTCTCGCTCGTCACCCACGCCTTGCAAGACTTCGGCTGCGATCAAGTCGCCTACAGCAACACGACTCCTTCCGAGATACGAGTCCAGCAGAGCCGCTTGAGGTGTGTCCGCAGCGCGGAAGTAGTCAATCCAAACACTGGAGTCGACCAAAATCACCTGTCTGTCCTCATTGTGTCGAGATCACCTTCCCAAGTGATTTTTCCTCGCAGGTCTCGCGCCTTTTCCTGAGCTCGGAGCTGAACCAAGGTCTTGAGTCCAAGCTCAACCGCCTCGCGCTTTGTCTTGGCACCAGTTGCCTTCAACGCATCCTTCATGAGCTTGTCGTCAATTTCAATGTTCGTCCGCACTTTGTGTACCTCTTTGAGCCCGGGTACACAGCGTAGCACGGGCGGCCAAGCACCGGAGCCTAGCCCAGCCTAACCCCGCTCGAGCGAAGCGCCAGCTTGAACGTTATGCAGCAGAAAACGCTGCCGTGTGTTCGTCGTCCGTCGCGACGCCTTGCGTGCATGAGCAGGGGACTCGCGCAGAACTGCGCACAATCGCGTCTGCGTTGCCCTGTGCTTCGGGCCGAGACAGGCACGGGCTCCGGCAAGGGCATGTCGATCCCGCCCCCACCGGCAAAGACGCGGCAGTGCACCCACCCGTGACCACCGAAATCCTCCTGCTCATCGTTGGCGCCGCCCTGGCCGGGTTGGTGCAGGGTATCTCGGGCTTTGCGTTCGCCATGGTCGCGATGTCGGTCTGGGTCTGGGGCATCGAGCCGCGGCTGGCCGCGGTGATGGCCGTGTCGGGCGGACTGGTCGGCCAGATCTTTGCGCTCTTCACCGTGCGCCGCGGCTTGCGCCTGGCGGTGCTGCTGCCCTTCCTGGTCGGCGGCCTGCTCGGCGTGCCGCTGGGGGCGTTGGCGCTGCCGCATCTGAACCCGGCTGCGTTCAAGCTGACGCTGGGCCTGTTCCTGGTGGTCTGCTGCCCGGCCATGCTGCTGGCGCACCGCCTGCCGCGCTTTGCCGCGGGTGGCCGTCCGGCCGACCTGTTGATCGGTGTGCTGGGCGGCGTGATGGGCGGGATCGGTGGCTTCTCTGGCGTTCTGCCTTCGCTGTGGGTCACGCTGCGCGGCTATGACAAGGACCTGCAACGCAGCGTGATCCAGAACTTCAGCCTGGCCGCGCTGGCCGCCACGCTGGTGGCCTATGTCGCCGCCGGCACCGCCACGCCGGACATGTGGCCGAAGTTCGCCGTCGTCGCGCCGGCGCTGTTGCTGCCGTCCTGGCTGGGCTCGCGCATCTATCGCGGCCTGAGCCCGCTGGCCTTTCGCCGCGTGGTGCTGCTGCTGCTGACGCTGGCCGGGCTGGCCATGCTGGCTGCCGCCATGCCCGCTATGCGCAGGATGTAAGAAGCGCCGCGAAGGCGTTGCTTTTCGCTTCGCCGGTGCCTTCGACTTAGCCCGACACTGCCCGGCAACAGCTGGGAGTGCAGGCGCATGAATCGTTCATTGTGGATAGCCAAGAGCGGCATGGAAGGCCAGCAGTTCAAGCTGGACACCATTTCCAACAACCTGGCCAATGTGGCCACCAACGGCTACAAGCGCGGCGGCGTGGTCTTCGAGGACCTGATGTACGACAGCCTGCGCTCGGCCGGCGCGGCCAGCAGCGACCAGACCCAGCTGCCCACGGGGCTGCAGGTGGGGCTGGGCACGCGTGTCTCGGCGTCCACGCGCAACTTCAGCCAGGGCAACCTGCAGCAGACCGGCAACAACCTCGACCTGGCGATCAAGGGGCAGGGCTTCTTCCAGATCCAGCTGCCCGACGGCAGCACCGGCTTCACGCGCGACGGCTCCTTCCAGCTCGACGCCACCGGCCAGATCGTCACCGCCAACGGCCATGTGCTGCAACCCGGCATCACCGTGCCCGCGAACGCGCAAAGCGTGAGCATCGCCGCCGACGGCACCGTCAACGTGACGCTGCCCACGCAAGCCACGCCGCAATCCGTGGGGCAGCTGCAGCTGGCCAGCTTCATCAACCCGGGCGGCCTGGAGCCGCGCGGCCAGAACCTGTATGCCGAGACTGCCGCCTCCGGCACACCGAGTGCCGGTGCGCCCGGCGCCGAAGGCCGCGGTGGCCTGCTGCAGGGCTATGTGGAGGGCAGCAATGTCAACGTGGTCGAGGAGCTGGTGGCCATGATCGCCACGCAGCGCGCCTACGAGCTCAACTCCAAGGCCATCCAGACCACCGACCAGATGCTGGCGCGGCTGGGGCAGTTGTGATGCGCCTGCTTCTTATCGCCCTGGCATGTGCCAGCCTGGGCGGCTGCCTGACGATGAACCCGCGCGTCGAGGTGGCCGAGCCGACGAACGTCATCCCGCGCACGCCGCCGCAGGCCGTGGCCAGCAACGGTGCCATCTTCCAGCCGGCGCAGTACCGGCCGCTGTTCGAGGACTACCGCGCGCGCCACCGCGGCGATACGCTGCG
>DASQFA010000599.1:0-4825 GCA_035633375.1 Rubrivivax sp. | reverse complement strand
CGCGTCTTCCTGAACGCCGGCGTGTTCCGCGCTTCGGTCATCCGCGAGCGCGGTGGCCACGGCGGCAAGGGGCGCGAGGACATCTTCGTCATCCACAACGGCCAGCTGATACCGATCCCCGAACCCGTCGACCGCTCGCTGGCCGACATCGCGGTGCGCACCATCGACGCCGCGGGCCGCGTCGCCGCGGTCGGCGACCTGTTCCGCATCTACAACTACGCGCAGCGCGAGCAGGCCGGCTTCAAGTGGGTGACGATACCCAGAGACGTGGCCATGAGCAGCGCCGAAACCTTCGATCCGGTGGCCATGCAGTCGCTGTACGGGCTGGGCCTGCGCATGGCCGCATCCAGTGACAGTTGGGCCACGCTGCCGCCGGGGCAGCGAGCGGAACCCTGAAGCCGCGCGCCGTGCGCCGCGTGATTTCGAGTCTTGCGATCAGAGCTGCGCTCTCATGCCCATGCTTTGCGCCCTGAGCAGCTGGTTGAGCGCGCGGCGCAGCCGGGATCATTCAACGCGCCGCCGTATCAGTCGGGCCATGCCCGCAGTTCATCCTTGGGAGAGCGCAGCATCTCGTATTGCAGGCCCCAGTGTTCGACCGCGGAATTCAACACGATCAGTTCACCTTCGGCCACGTCCGCGTCGGACTCGGCCAGGTCGACGCACAGGCGCAGCAGCTTCACGCGCAAGTCGGGGTCGTCGATGTCGGCCATCAACAGGGCCAAGGTGCGTTCATCGACAGGGCAGGCATCGGCAAACGCCAACTGCAAACTGGACAGCAGGTCTTCGCAGAAGGTGTCGAGCACGGCATGCAACTCGCTGCGTTCGAGCCCCAGTTGGGTGTGCACCTTCAGGCGATCGAGCAGTTCGATTTCGCTTTCACCGATGTCACCGTCGGCGAGAACGGTCAGCGCCACGATGCGGGCAGCGGCCTGCGGGCTGTTTCGCGGGTATCTTCGCATGGGGTCACCTCGTGCAGTGCGTTCGGGATGTGGGGCCGGTCGCGGGCATCTCTCGGCCCGTGCCGGATGGCTGGGCTGCCAGACTGACGTCCACGACCTCTGGCGGCATCGCGCAGCGCACGCAGTGGCTGTGCCCATGGCCGTCGGGCTGGCAAGACACGGACCCTCGCATAGGCGTCACTGGGGTGCCTGGTTGTGGCGAATGCGAGAACTTAGATCGCGCCACGATTGCGAAACAGCAGCTTTTCAGGAAGCGCCACATCGGCCAACGCTGAACACGAAGTACCGCGCCGGCCGCAGAATGCGATGTTCGTGGCTTGCGGCTCGTGCGGGCAGCGCGCGTCCGGGCCCAGCCCTCCATCGCACCGAAAGACCCATGCAAAAGACCCGAAGCGCCAATGCCGCCCGCCTGGAGTTCGCACCTGGCACGCTGGTGCACTGCAACCTGTCAGGCGCCGCCTTCAGCGGCGAATGGCTGTGGGTGGCCGGCGACGAGGCCTGTGGCGTGGACCGGCTGCGCCGGCTCGAGCCCGTGGGCAGCGAGCAGCTGCGTTTCGGCCAGGCACGCGACTTCCCGCTGGCCACGTTGCTGGATCTGCCCGGCGCTGCCGACGAAGAGGCCGACCTCGAGGGCATGGCGGTGGCCGGCGACTGGCTGTGGGTGGTGGGCTCGCATGGGCTGAAGCGCAAGAGCGTCAAGCCCGAGCGCAACCACGCCGACAACGCCAAGCGTCTGGCCAAGGTCACGCTCGACGCCAACCGCCGGCTGCTGGCCTGCCTGCCCATCGAGCCCGACGCGGACGGCGCGCCGTGCCTGGTGCGCACCGCCCGAGACGGCCGCCGCGCGCTGCGCCTGAACGGTGATGCGCAGCACAATGAACTCACGCGCGCGCTGGCCAACGACCCGCACTTCGGCCCGTACATGGCGATTGCGGGCAAGGACAACGGCTTCGACATCGAAGGGCTGGCGGTGGATGGCCAGCGGCTGCTGCTCGGCCTGCGGGGCCCGGTGCTGCGCGGCTGGTCGGGGCTGCTGGAAATCGCCGTCGAAACACGCGCGGGACAGCTGGGCTTGATGCCCCTGGACGCAAGCGGCAGGTTGCTGCGCAAGCACTTCCTGCAACTCGATGGCCTGGGCGTGCGCGACCTGCACTTCTCCGGCGACGACCTGTACCTGCTGGCCGGGCCGACGATGGTGCTGAACGGCGAGATTCGCGTCTATAAATGGCCGGGTGCACGGCCCTTGCTGGCCGCCAACCGCGAGCCGGTGCGCTTCGAGGCGGGGCTGAGCGAATCGCTGTCGCTACCCCACGGACGCGGCATCAATCGCGCCGAAGCGATCTGCGAACTGCCGCCCGCACTGAGCCAGGGCAAGTCGGGCTGGCTGGTGCTGTACGACGCGCCGGGCGCCGACCGGCGCGACGGCGAGCACACGGTCTTTGGCGACGTGCTGCGCGACGATTGAGCGGTTCGCTTGGGCCTGTCGAAGCGTCCGCTGCGCCGAGGCCCTGCTTCGAAGAAACCGAAGTCTGCGCAAGCCTCGAGCTGCTGTTTGCGCAGCCCGCCTGCGCCGACAATACCCGCCTGTCAACAACTGTCGAGCCTCCATGTTCTACGTCCTGTCCTGGTCGATCGTGCTGGTCCTCCTGGCCTTCTGGTCATTTGCCGCCTGGGCGCTGCATGCCGTCACGCTGTGGTCGGCATCGAACGCCGGGGCGCTGGCCGGCCATGCCAAGGCCATCGAGGAGCTTCAAATGCCGGTGTGGCTGACTGCATGGTTTCCCGCCGAATGGGCGTCGGCTTTCAAGTCGTTGGCCATGGCGATGCTGCCGTGGGTCGAGTCGGCGCTGACGCACGCTCCCGCCCTGGGCAGCGGGTTGTCGATAGCGATCTGGGTGCTGTGGGGCGCGGGCGCGGCGCTCCTGTTGCTGCTGGGTGCCGCGCTGCATGCGGTCTTGGCGATGCTGCGCCGGCCTGCCCGCCTGGCCTTGTCGGCGCCGCACGCTCGCACGGGCGCGCTCTGAACCCTGCCCGCTGACGCACGGCTGCGGTTCCGGCCGGCGCCTGCGATGATCACCGCCTTGTCGGCTGCTTCTGCGCTCGGACAGGGCTTTTCCATTCACCACGGGAACCCGAATGATCTATGAAGCCCTGAAGACCGTGCACGTGCTGTGCATCATCCTGTGGATCGGCGGCATGGTGTTCGCGCACTACTTTTTGCGCCCTGCGGTGGCGTCGCTCGAGCCCGCCGTGCGCCTGCGCCTGATGCACGACGTGCTGGGCCGATTCTTTCGCGCCGTGCTGGTGGCATCGCTGTTGACGCTGGCCAGCGGCCTGTGGATGCTGGGGCGCGTGGCCAAGGAGGTGGTGCAATCGGGCGGCAGCTTCCAGATGCCGGTGTACTGGATCGTGATGACGGCGCTGGGTATCCTGATGGTGGCCATCTTCATGCACCTGCGCTTCGCGTTGTACAAGCGCCTGTCGCGTGCGGTGCAGGCCTCCGACTGGCCCGCTGGCGGCCAGGCCATGGCGCAGATCCGGCAATGGGTGGCCATCAATCTGGGCATCGGCACGCTCATCCTGTTGGCGACACTGCTGCGTTGGCCGGCTTGAGCCGGCACGACATCGCAGCCTCTACCCCGACTTCGCAGCTTGATGCAGCGAGGCGCTCGATCGCATCGAAGCGGTCGGCCTGCTGACGCGCATTGCGGTCCTTCGCGGCCGAGCTCATTGCGAACCCTCGCTTCAACCCTTTGCGCTCGCTGGCCGCCAGCGGGGTGGCCGACTCCGTTCAGATTAATGCTTATTCACTGCGTCGGCCACCCCGCTGCCGGCCGGGTTCGTTGTCCTTCATCGCCCCTCAAAGGCCCCGCTGCGTGTACGCGGCGGCTTTCTCGGCCCGTCGATCACCACCGACTCCGCCAGCAAAGACGGTGTGGGGGTGGCCGGCGGAGAGAATAGGAATTGGCTGAACGTAGCCGGCCACCCCCACGCCGGCTTTGCCTACAGCGAGCTATTGGTCAGGTCGCAAAGCAGACGCACAGAAAACCCGCTACGCGCCGTTTGCCTTCAGTAGGCCAATCGCATCAGCTGCGTTCCTTGAACGCGAGGTCGCATCAGCCCGACTTTCTGTGCAGCAGTTGCAACAGCGCGGCATCGAGCTTCGGGTGCGCGAGGTAACGCGCCACATAGTCACGCTCGCTGCGGCCCGCCTTGGCGCGGACGAGCTCGATCAGCGCGCGTCGCTCATCGTTGCGCCAGGCGCCCAGCTGCAGCAGCGTGAGGATCGGTGCCAGGCGGCGCCAGGCCTCGCGCTCGGCCAGCGAGAAGCCGCGCAGCGTGGCCAGACCGCACAGGCGCATGAGCTCGGCGCCGGCCTCGTCGACGGCACGCTCGCGCTGCGCGCCGGCGCGGGCCGACAGCGTGGCGCCGACTTGCAGGCCCAGTTCCGCCATGGAAAGCAGCGGCTGCGGCCGCGCCGGGTCCAGGTCGAAGAACAGATGCTGCTCGGCCAGGCGACGCAGCAGCGCCGGGCGCGAGCGATGGCCCGGGCGGCGTTGCATCCGGGCGCGTTCCTCGCCCGCCAGCTTGGCCGTGGCCGCTTCGCGCGGCCAGAAGCCGAGCTTGGCGTAGAACCACCAGGCTCCCGAGTCCAAGGCTTCGTCGTTGCCCCGGCCCAGCTGGTAGGGCTCGATGCTGAACATGCTGCACGCGAACATGTGCCGCAGCGCCGCCAGCCAGCGCGCAAAGGTGTACGCCGCCTCGGCACCGCGAAAGCTGTCGAAGGTGTTGAAGGACAAGGCCGCGCCGCGGCCGATGAGGTCGGCCTGGTGGTAGCCGATCGGCACGCCGTTGCGCAACGTCAG
>DASQFA010000598.1:0-3797 GCA_035633375.1 Rubrivivax sp. | reverse complement strand
AGCGCCGCGGTGGTCGGCGCAGGACGTGCTGATCGGACGCATCACGCCGGCGAAGCCCAGCGCGTCGAGCTTCTTCTGGTCGAGCGCCAGGTTCTCGTAGCCCCAGCGCGCCTGCTCGCCGGTCATGACCTTGCCCTTGCCGTAGCGCTCTTGCGCGCGCTTCACGCCTTCCACCGCCAGCATGCCGGCGATCAGGCCGCGCATGTACAGCACCTGGCCGACCTCGTCCTTCGGGCCAGTGCCCTGGTCCTTGGCGTGCACCTGCGCGAGCACCTCCTTGACGACCTGCGAATTCGGCTCCGCGCCGTGCTGCAGCGCCAGGCCGCTGTAGCCCTTGGCGCCGTCACCCACGTCTTTGACGTCGGGTTCGGCCGCGGCCCACCACACGCCAAACATCTTGTCGCGCGGGTAGCCGGTGGCCACCGCTTCCTTCACCGCGGTGGAGTTCATCACCCCCCAGCCCCACAGGAAGACATAGTCCGGGCGGTTCTGGCGGATCTGAAGCCAGGTGGCCTTCTGTTCCACGCCTGGGTGCGTCACCGGCAGCAACTGCAGGTTGAAGCCGAGTTGCCTGCTGCGCTCTTCGAGCAGCGGGATCGGCTCCTTGCCGTAGGGACTGTCGTGATAGACCAGCGCGATCTTCTTGCCCTTGAGCTTGTCCAGCCCGCCTTCCTTCTTGCCGATGTGCTGGACCAGGATGTCCGCAGCGTCCCAGTAGGTGCCGGTGAGCGGGAAGTTCCACTTGAAGACGTTGCCGTCGGTGCTTTCGCTACGGCCATAGCCGGCGGTGATGAGCGGGATCTTGTCGCCGGGCGCCTTCTCCGTGAGCGCAAAGGTGATGCCGGTGGACAGCGGCTGGAATACGGTGGCGCCACCGTTCTTGCCCTTCAACCGCTCGTAGCATTCCACGCCGCGGTCGGTGGCATATCCGGTTTCGCATTCTTCGTAGATGATCTTCACGCCGTTGATGCCGCCCTTGGCGTTGACCAGCTTGAAGTAGTCGATGTAGCCGTTGGCGAAGGGCACGCCGTTCGGCGCATAGGCACCGGTGCGGAACACCAGCGCCGGGAAGAACTGCTCCTTGGCCTGCGCGAAAGCCGCCGTCGAGGCGAGCAGCGCGCTGGCACCGGCGGCGGCGAGCGTGGCGCCGAGGGCTAGGGTCCTGAGTTTCATGTCGGTCTCCAGTGGTTGAAGTCGAAGGGCACTCGTCAGTGCGGCCAGAAAGAGGCAGCGCTCGTCAGCGCGGGTAGAGCAAAGTCGGTGGTGCGGTGCGCAGCACGGTGTCAATGCGGAAACGGCCACAGGCGCATCTTCTCCTTGCCGATCGACCACAACCGGGCCAGGCCGTGCGGCTCGACGATGAGGAAGAAGACGATCAGCGCGCCGAAGATCATCAGCTCGGCGTGGGCGACCATGGCGGTGTCGATGGTGATGCCGACCAGCTGGCCCAGTGCCGGCAGAAACTGGTTCAGAAAGATCGGCAGCACCACGATGAAGGCCGCGCCGAAGAAGCTGCCCATGATCGAGCCGAGGCCGCCGATGATGATCATGAACAGCAACTGGAACGAGCGGTCGATGGAAAACGCCGCCGGTTCCCACGCGCCCAGGTGCACGAAGCCCCACAGCGCGCCGGCCACGCCGACGATGAACGAGCTGACGGCAAAGGCGCTGAGCTTGGCATATACCGGGCGGATGCCGATCACGGCGGCGGCCACGTCCATGTCGCGGATGGCCATCCATTCGCGGCCGATGTGGCTGCGCACCAGGTTCTTCGCCGCCAGTGCGAACACGATCAGGATCGCCAGGCAAAACAGGTACTTGGCGTGCGGCGTGGTGATGGGGATGCCGAACAGGTTCAGCCCGGCCACCGACACCGAACCGGAGGCCGAGTTGTTGGTAAACCACTTAATGCGCAGGAAAGACCAATCAACAAAGAATTGCGCCGCCAGCGTGGCCACGGCCAGGTACAGGCCCTTGATGCGCAGCGACGGGATGCCGAAAAGCACGCCCACGAGGGTGGCGCACAGCCCGCCCAACAGGATGGCCACCAGCATCGGCATGGCGTCTATGCGCACCATGAAGTTATAAGCCGCGTAGGCGCCCACCGCCATGAAGGCGCCGGTGCCCAGCGAGATCTGGCCGCAGTAGCCGACGAGGATGTTCAGCCCGAGGGCGGCCAGCGACAGGATCAGGAAGGGGATCAGGATGGCACGGAACAGGTACTCGTCGGCCAGGAACGGCACGCCGACGACGGCAAAGGCGATCAGCAGCCCGATGGCCACGCGATCCTGCGTGATCGGGAAGACCTGCTGATCGGACCGATAGCTGGTCTTGAACTGGCCGTTTTCGCGGTAGAGCATGGCTTGAACTCGATGAGTGGTCGTTTGGGCTACGGCAGGCTTTGCCTAACCTGGCTGCGCCGGAAGATGATGGGCCGTGTCATACACGGTCAATGATCTTTTCGCCGAACAGCCCCTGCGGCCGCACGAGCAGGACGAACAGCACCAGCACGTAGCCGAACCAGATCTCGATGCCGCCGCCGATCTGGCTGCCGATATAGACCTCGGACAGCTTCTCGCCCACGCCGATGATGAGCCCGCCGATGATGGCGCCGGGCACGCTGGTCAGCCCGCCCAGGATGACCACCGGCAAGGCCTTCAATGCCACCAGCGACAGCGAGAACTGCACGCCCAGCTTGCTGCCCCAGATGATTCCGGCAACCAGCGCCACGAAGCCGGCCACGCTCCAGACGATGACCCAGATGCGGTTCAGCGGGATGCCGATCGACTGCGCCGCCTGGTGATCGTCGGCCACGGCGCGCAACGCGCGACCCGTGGAGGTCTTCTGGAAGAACAGGCTCAGCAGTGCCACCAGCGCGGCCGCGATGGCTGCGGCATAGAGGTCCTCCTTGTTGACGAGGATGCCGCCCTGGAACACGTTCTCGAAGAGGAAGATCGGATCCTTGGGCAGCCCGACGTCGATCTTGTAGATGTCGCTGCCGAACAGCGTCTGGCCTGAGCCGTCCATGAAGTAGGCGATGCCGAGGGTGGCCATCAGCAGCGTGATGCCTTCCTGGTTGACGAGCTTGCTCAGCACCAGCCGCTCGATCAGCCATGCCGCGAGCACCATCATCGCCATCGCTACACAGAATGCGAGCACGTTGGCCAGCAGCTTGTTGTCTAAGCCCAGCCACTCGGGGATCCATTCGGAAAAGCGCGCCATCGCCAGCGCCGCCGACAGCACCATGGCACCCTGCGCGAAATTGAAGACGCCGCTGGCCTTGTAGATCAGAACGAAGCCGAGTGCGACCAGCGAATACAGCATGCCGGTCATCAGGCCACCGAGCAGGGTTTCGAGAAAGGATCCCATGGTGTGCTTGTGCTTCCTGCGCAGTGGCGCTTCAGTGGCCGGTGCCTAGATAGGCGCTGATCACTTCCGGGTTGGCACGCACTTCGGCCGGCGTGCCGTCGCCGATCTTCTTGCCGTAGTCGAGCACGACCACGCGGTCGGAAAGATCCATGACCACGCTCATGTCGTGTTCGATGAGCACGATGGTGCAGCCGAACTCGTCGTTCACGTCCAGGATGAAGCGGCACATGTCCTGCTTCTCCTCGACGTTCATGCCGGCCATGGGCTCATCCAGCAGCAGCACCTGGGGCTCCATGGCCAGTGCGCGGCCCAGGTCGACGCGCTTTTGCAGGCCGTAGGGCATCTTGCCCACGGGCGTCTTGCGGTAGGGCTGGATCTCGAGAAAATCGATGATGCGCTCGACGAACGCGCGCTGCTCGATCTCCTCG
>DASQFA010000597.1:0-4240 GCA_035633375.1 Rubrivivax sp. | reverse complement strand
GGCCACCCCAATGGCGGCCAGCGAGCACCACCGGTTGTTTGAAAGTCCGAGTTGGCAAGCGTTTGAGAGTCCGCTATGCGCCGCAAGCCGCCCGTGCATCCCGTGCGTGCGGAATCAATGGGCTGCACCTCCGAATGCGTTCGCAAGGTGGCCGAGGCACTGTGGCACAGTGCCGCCTCACTCCAAGGCGCCCGATGGCCCTCAAATCCACGATCTACAAGGCAGCGCTGCAGATTGCCGACATGGACCGGCAGCTCTATGCCGACCATGCGCTGACCCTGGCGCTGCACCCTTCCGAAACCGAAGAGCGGCTGCTGGTGCGTTTGCTGGCCTTCGCGTTGAACGTGCCGCACGACACGCATCGCGGCGCCTTGCTGTTCGCGCGCGGCCTGTCCGACAGCGACGAGCCGGATCTGTGGCAGCACGACCTGAGCGGCCAGTTGCTGCACTGGGTCGAGGTCGGCCAGACCGACGATCGGCGCCTGTCAAAGGCTTGTGCACGCGCCGAGCGTGTCACGCTCTATGTCTTCGGCAGCGCCGCGGCCATCTGGTGGGCCGGCATCCAGCCCAAGCTGGCGCGGCTGTCCAAGCTGACGGTGTGGCAGATCCCGTCGCCGCAGGCGCAGGCGCTGGCACAGCTGGCATCGCGCTCGATGCAGTGGCAGCTGACGGTGCAGGACGGGCAGGTGTGGATCAGCGCCGGCGAGGCCTCGGTCGAGGTGCTGCCCGTGCGCCTGATGGGCCCAGCGTGAAGCGCCTGGCCCGCCTATGATCCTGGGCCGATGAAGAGCAAAGCGCTGTGCCGGCTTGCTGCCGCTGCGATCACCATGACCATGACCTCCGCCACCCCCGCCGCCGACAGCGACCCCTGGCTGTGGCTCGAGCAGGTGCAAGACGACAAGGCGCTGGCCTGGGTGCGCGAACGCAATGCGCAGTCGCGCCGGCAACTCGAAGCCTGGCCCGCCTTTGCCGCCACGCGAGAGCGCATCCGCGGCGTGCTGGACGCGCAGGACCGCATCCCCAGCGTGGCGCGGCGCGGTGACTTTCTCTACAACTTCTGGCAGGACGCCGCCCACCCGCGCGGCCTGTGGCGCCGCGCCACGCTGGCCGAGTACCGCAAGCCGCAGCCCGCCTGGGACACACTGCTAGACCTGGATGCCCTGGGCCGCGCCGAGGGCGAGAACTGGGTCTGGGGCGGCGCGGCCTGCCTGGGGCCGGACTATTCGCGCTGCCTGCTGCGGCTGTCGCGTGGCGGCGCCGATGCGGTGGTGGTGCGCGAGTTCGACACCGTGGCGCGGCGCTTCGTCGAAGGCGGCTTCGCTTTGCCCGAGGCCAAGACCGAGATCGAATGGCTCGACCGCGACACCGTCTATGTCGGCACCGATTTCGGCACCGGCTCGCTCACCGACTCGGGCTACCCGCGGGTCATCAAGCGCTGGCGGCGCGGGCAGCCCCTGGGCGAAGCCGCCACGGTGTACGAGGGCCGCGCCAGCGATGTCGCTGCCAGCGTCAGCGTGGACCACACGCCCGGCTTCGAGCGCACGCTGTTCAGGCGCTCGCCCGACTTCTTCACCAGCGAGGAGTGGCTGCTCGTCGATGGCGCGCTGCAGCCGCTGGCCAAACCCGCCGACGCGCAACTGGGCTTCTGGTACGGCCAGGTGCTGGTGGCGCTGCGCAGCGATTGGGTGCAGGGCGAGAACACCTGGCCCAAGGGCGCATTGCTGGCCAGCGCTGCCGACGCCTACCTCGCGGGCAAGCCACGCTGGCAGGCGCTGTTCGTGCCAAGTGCCACGCGCTCGCTGGCCGGCTACACGCTGCTGCGCCACACCGTGTTGCTGCAGTTGCTGGACAACGTCGCCGGGCGCTTGCAGGAGCAGCACCTCGCGGACGGCCACTGGACCGCGCGCGAGGTGCAGGCGCCCTTCCCCGGCACGCTGGGGGCGCAGAGCCTGCACGACCCGCAGGTGCCAGGCGACCCACTGGCCGAGGCCTACCTGCTCGGCTATACCGATTTCCTCACCCCCGAATCGCTGCTGCTCGGGCGCAGCGGCAGCGATGAGCGAGAGCTGTTGAAGGCGCGAGCGGCCTTCTTCGACGCCACCGGCATGCGCGTCGAGCAGCGCTTCGCCAACTCGAAGGACGGCACGCGCGTGCCCTACTTCGTGGTCTGGCCGAAGGGCGCATCAGCCGACGGCCAAAACCCGACGCTGCTCTACGGCTATGGCGGCTTCGAGGTGCCGCTGCAGCCGAACTATTCGGGTGGCCTGGGCAGTGCCTGGTATGGCCGTGGCGGCGTGCAGGTGGTGGCCAACATCCGCGGCGGCGGCGAGTTCGGCCCCGGCTGGCACCAGGCGGCATTGAAGGACAAGCGCCAGAACGCCTTCGACGACTTCATCGCCGTGGCCGAGGACCTGGTGGCGCAGGGCATCACCCACCCGCGGCGCCTGGCCATCCAAGGTGGCAGCAACGGCGGCCTGCTCGTCGGCGCGGTCATGCTGCAGCGCCCGGAGCTTTTCCGCGCCGTGGTCTGCCAGGTGCCGCTTCTGGACATGCAGCGCTACCACCGGATGTTGGCCGGCGCCAGCTGGATGAGCGAATACGGCGACCCGGATGACCCGGCGCAGTGGCACTGGATTTCCAGCTACAGCCCCTACCACAACGTGCCCGAGGCCAACGCCATGCCACCGGGCACGCGGCTGCCTGCGGTGCTGTTCACCACCAGCACGCGCGACGACCGCGTGCACCCGGGCCATGCGCGCAAGATGACGGCGCGTTTGCTCGAGTCGGGGCATGAGGCGCTGCTCTACGAGAACATAGAGGGCGGCCACGGCGGTGCTGCCGACAATGCGCAGCGCGCCGACATGATGGCGCTGGAGTACAGCTTTCTGTGGCAACAATTGGGCGACTGAAGGCAAGACATGAGTGGCATTCAGATCCACCACGACACGGCCCGCTCGAGCTTCGAGGCCAGCGTCGAAGGGGGCCTGGCCGAATGTGTCTATCGTCTGGGGGCAGGCGTCATGAACATCGTGCACACGCAGGTGCCGCCCCTAGCCGAAGGCCGCGGCATCGCCGCCGCGCTGGTGCGCGCCGCACTGGCGCATGCGCGCGAACACGGCCACCGCGTGCGCCCCTCGTGCAGCTATGTGCGCAGCTACATGCGCCGCCACCCCGATACGCATGACTTGCTGGAGAGGCCATGAATCGCACGCCACCGCGCAGGACGATGCCGAGCGAGCGGACATGAGCCCGCCCGGCCGCCCGAAAGGCGAATTCCGCAGTGCGCAGCACGAAGGCACACCGGTCAGCTCGATCGCCCATGACCACTCACCCATCGATGCCCGGGCCAGCACGGTGCTGGATTTCTGGTTCGGCCGCCCTGGCGATGACTTTCACCTGCAGACGCGCAAGCAGTGGTTCCAGAAGGATGCCGCCTTCGATGCCCAGATCGCGCAGCAATTCGGCGACTTGATCGTGGCCGCCCTGCGCGGACAGCTGGCCGGCTGGAGCGCGCAGCCGCTGACGGCGCTGGCCCAGGTGATCGTGCTCGACCAGTTCACGCGCAACACGCGGCGCGGGACGGCCGGCATGTTCGCAGGCGATGCGCGCGCGCTGGCCACGGCCCGGGCCCTGGTTGCTGCCGGTGACGACCTGCGCATGGCAGGCGTGCAGCGGCAGTTCATCTACCTGCCCTTCGAACATTCGGAAGCACTGGCCGACCAGATCGAATGCCTGCGCCTGTTCGCGCAGCTCGGCCGCGACGAGCCGGCGCTGGCCGGGTTGCTGGAATGGGCACAGAAGCACCATGACGTGGTGGCGCGCTTCGGCCGCTTCCCGCACCGCAATGCCGCGCTCGGCCGGGAGTCGACACCTGAGGAGGCCGAGTTCCTCAAACAGCCCGGCTCGGGCTTCTGAGCGCCGTGCCGCCGCTCCACGCCGAACAGGCCTTGCGCGAGACCCGCGCCTGGGTCGATGTGGCGGTGATCGGCCTGAACCTGTGCCCCTTTGCGAAGGCGGTGCAGGCCAAGCAGTTGATCCGCTACACCTGCACCGAGGCCCGCGACACCGATGCGCTGCGCGTGACGCTGCGCGACGAACTGCGGCGTCTGGCCGCCGCGCCGATGCAGGAGATCGAGACCACCCTGCTGGTGCACCCTTGGGTGCTCGGCGACTTCATGGACTACAACGATTTCCTCGACCGGGCCGATGCGCTGCTGCGCGAGTTGCGCCTGGACGGCAC
>DASQFA010000596.1:0-1599 GCA_035633375.1 Rubrivivax sp. | reverse complement strand
CCCAACTGCGCGCCCAGATGCGCGCCCGCTGCTGTCGAAGCGGTGCGCGAGGCCGACACCAGCACCACCGCAAGGCCCAGGTACACCCGCCGGCCCAGGAAGCGCACCGACAGCGGGGTCGACCGCGTGCGGCACACTGCGCAGCAAAAGCTCAGCCGCGATGAATAGTCGTCGCGCATGCTGCGCGGGCAGCCGCGCGGCTTGCGAGGGTAGTCAGCTCGGTGCAGATCGCCACCGCATCCACAGCCGTCGGCGCGTTGTTGCGCGGCGAACTCGTGGTCGATGCGAAGCAGCAGGGTGAGGAACTTCGGGTCTTGCAGCAAGGCATGGCACACTGGGTTGGTCTCTTCTTGTTGGAATCGCGGTCTCGGTATTTGATGGTGTTCCCGCGGTCGATTCCCGAGCCCTGTAGCGGCTAGCGGAGGCGGGACCCGCAACGACCTGTGTCGGCACAGGAAGCAAGGCGGCAGACGATACGCGAAATCCCTCTTCTGTCCCCAGTCTTCACAGGAGGGGTGCACTGTGCCAAAAACCGGTCGCAACGATCCCTGCCCTTGCGGCAGCGGCAAGAAGTACAAGCACTGCTGCCTCGAAAAGGACCGGGCGGCCGAGCTCGCGCCCGCCATTGCCCAGCGCGTCGCGATGCAAGCTCAGAAGGCCAGCCAAGTTGCACTGCGCAAGGATTACCAGGAAGAGTTGCTGGAGTCCCAGGCCACGTTGCAGGAAGCGCAGGCCCTGGATGTGGCGTCCAACGCCGTGATCGACCTGATCCGTGCCGGCCGCCTCGATGAGGCTGAACAAGCCGCCCGAGAGCTGCTGGTTCGCTACCCCGAGGTGCACGATGGCTACGATCGGCTGGGCATGGTCCACGAGGCCCGCGGCCAGTTCCGCCAAGCCGCCGACTGCTACCGCAGCGTGGTCGAGTTCGCGCGCGCCAATCCCGAGAACTACGAGCCCGAATTCGTCGACAGCTTCCTCGATCTCATCGCCAAGCTCGAAGCCTGCGCAGCCGAGGCGCAACGCGCGGTCAACAACGTCGACAGGTCTGGTTGACGAAACTCATCGGCCGCCCGACACCCGCGCTACACCGCTGGGACAAGGTTGAACCATGAAGTACATGGCTCAACCGGGGCGCCTCCGGCGGCCTGGCAGGGGCCTCAATCGAAAGAAGATCAGAACAGACCACCCGCCGCCTGCAACCGTCAATGATCTGTTCACGATTGACGAGGGTCGACAAGGTCGGACCATCACGCAACTCGATCAATCGCAGGTGTCGGCCCATCAAGATCCGTGCTCGTGCTCAGCAAGGCGCGTTCGGACCGGATCTCAACGCCATCCTTTCGATCGCGCGGACGCGCATGGCCACCGCGCTGCCCGGCGACTTGCTGGCTCACGTCATTGGCGACCATCCGTTGAACGCCGTGCCGCGCAGTTGCCTGGCGAGGCTGCATACGAAACTCGCACTGGTCGGCCGCAGTTCCCGATCACCCGGGGATGCGGGCCTCAACAACACCATTCAATGGCAAGTGGCCGACGCCGCAATCTCGGTTGCACACGCCGGGGATCCGCAAGAGGCGTCATCCCTGCTGCGTGCCATCG
>DASQFA010000595.1:0-4518 GCA_035633375.1 Rubrivivax sp. | reverse complement strand
CAGGTGGGGGATTTTGAAGTGGCCATCGGGGCTGAAATGCGCAGTTGGTGATGCAGCGCGTGCAGCAGCGCCGCGAGCGCCAGAACCGCCAGATCAACGAACGGCTCAAGACACTTATCGCGGCCTACAGAACGCTGGGTGGGTCGTTCACAGGCAACCTGGCCGTGGACCCCAGCCATCTGCACGCTTTGCGCACACGCACTGCCACCGCGCAGGAGAACCCGCAAGGCGAGCGTATTGCGGAGTCTGGCAGTTCCGAGCGCCGTCGCCGAATCCGCGATGCGGCGGAAGCCGCACTGTCTGACGTAGTGCTGCTGGGCACGGCCGAGCAGGTACGGCTGGCAGCGCAGGCTGCCAACGACATGGTGGCAGGCCGCAAGATCGAGACGGCTGCACTGGTGCGATCCCTGCGCGATTTCATCCGAGCAGTGCTGGACCTCGAAGCCGTGCCGGTCGACCTGCAGATTCCCCAGCAGGGTCCGGTGCGCTCCTCGTCGGCCGGCGGACGCGGCAGTGCGGCGAACTCGGGTGGCCGAGCGGGTGGCGCTGGCGGGCAGGGCGGCGCCGGCATGGCGGCCGGAGGCGCGATGGGCCTGGGGGCGGGCCGGGCGCCGCAGGATGCCGATTCGCTACCGGGTCCGGAGGAGCGCCAGCCGTAGGCCCACGCAGCGGTCCATCGGCGACACAGCGGTCGTGCGGCCAGTCGAGGCGCAATGATCGGTGTGCTCCTAAGCGAGGCGAGATTGCTGGCGTGATCGGAACACGCGACGGGCCGCTTTCAGGCGGCCAATCCGGAACGACGAAGGGCAGTTGTGGGTAGCTTGCCGCCCCACACGAACGACCGCTGACCGGCACCCGAGTTTTTTGCTCTGGCTCGCCGAAGCGGCCCAGAGGCGACCGACCGCTTTCGCTGCATTGCTGTCGTTCAAGTCCTCGGGGCTGGTGACCGCAATGGGCCCTATTGCTGCCCTTCGTGGTGCGTGGTCCAGCGGCGGTGGGCCGCGCTCGCGGTCGGTGATCAAGCCACGGGCCCTGTAGGGCTGCAGTGCTCGGTGAGCGGAACTCGTCAACCCACATCGAGATAGAAACCGGGTCGCGCCAGGCTCAAGAGCCAGGATGCGGTTCACCTCGGCTCCTGCCGCGTCTGTGAGGCGGGTTTCCGCAAGCTCAGCATCAGCCGATGCCTGAACCGCCCTCCGATGGGGGAATCGGCCCAACAGTCACGCGTTCGATGCAATTCCAAGACACTGTCGCACCCAGCGTGCGGCCGGCCCTGCGCCCGTCACGCTATCGGCAATGCGTTCGCTGACCATGGCTCCCAATCCCAGGGTTTCGGCGGCTGCCACGGCGTGGCCGCGCGCTGCACAGACATCGGCACCGGTCAACTCGTAGCCTTCGCCGCGCGCCATCCAGTACAGCGCCGACAGCGCCACTTCCAGAGCGAACACCGGCTCACTCTTGACGTGGTCGCGCGCGGCGCGCACGAGGGTCTTCGGATCCACGGGGGCACGCTGTGCGAGCGCGAGAGCCCGGTCGTACTGCTTGAGCGTCTTGGCCGTGGCGAACCACTTTCCCTCTTCGCCGGGTGTGGAAGCGATCAGGTCACCGAGGATCCGGCTCGGCTCGATGCCGGGGTATCGCTTGGCAATGGCACGAAATGTGGCGATGTTCGTGTTGGCGGACGTGGCCTGGATGCCGTAGCGCGTGTAGGCTTCTTCTGTCCGGCCGGCGTCCAGCAGCAACTGCTCTGCCACCGCCGACAGCGCCATGTCCGGCGCATGGCGGCTGCGCAGCGCTTCGATCAGGTTGACGGCGCCGTCGACATCGCCGCGCGCGGCCAGCGCCCTGGCGGCCCATTGCTGTTCGTGCCAGTACGGCTTGGGATCGAGAGCCAGCACGGCCAGCAGGTCGTCTAAGCGGCCAGCGTGGAACAGCGCGCTGTAGCAAAGGGTGCCGGACTTGGCGTAGGCGTAGGTGCCCTTCCTGCGATCGGCCATGACATTCTGCACCAGCGGCAATAGCTGGTCCGCCCAATGGGAAGCCAGATCCGGATCCGCACACAGGACGCCCCAATGCTCGCCCAGTGACTCGATGTAGGGCGGGTCGTCTTCCTGGATGGCGTCGAGCAGGCGCTCCAGCCACTTCTCGCGCACGCGCCTGGGCACCGGCGCTGCCGCGATCAGGGGCACCATCTTCTCGACAACACCTGCGGTGGCGTTGCCCAGCGCGCCGCTGGAGCTGTCAATCTGGTTGACCGCAGGTGAGAGCTTTTCGAGCAGCAGCACTGCCCCTTCTGCGGCCAGCGCCGGATCGGTACGCGCCACGCGTTCGATCTCGCCTACGGCCTCGTTCAGACGCTCGATGGCCTTGCGCGTGCCGCTCCAGCCAAAGGCATTGCGCCGCAAACTGGCCCTGAAGGCCCATGCATGGGAAGTTGCCACCGAGGAGTCTGGTCTGCCGCTACGAAAGCGCCCTGCCCGGCGGCACCAACTTCGGCATCTCCACCCGACGGGTGAACTGACAGTGTTCGAACGACGGGACGCGGTTCACAGTGACCGTGAAAGGAAACGTCATACGGAGATTGTCCGCGATGCCATCGGCCGTCAGGCGCCGCGCCAATGCCGCTCACGCCATGCCAGCCTGCTGCAGCACCTCGACCAGTCCGTCGCTCATCTTCTCCAGCTCGTCCTCGGGGAAACCGAACCGATCGAAGATCATGTTGATGCCGCCAAAGGCGCGCCGCAAGGCGGAAGCCAGCAGTTCAGCATCCACTTCGACGGCACCCCGACCCAAGAACCTGTTGCCGGCCACGCAGGACAGCAGCAGCGTGATGCTGTCGTCGACCTGGTTGAAGAAGTAAGCCCAGCAGGGCCACGAGGCTTCCAGCATGCGCAGCAGGGCCCGGACCTCGGGAATGTCCACCAGCTCGCGTGGATCGTGGTTGTAGCCGTCGACGACGAGCGTCATCTGTCCCCTGTACCGCCAAGCCTCCTCGCGGCTTGCGAGAAACGGCCTCAGCCGCGACAGCACGGACGCGATATCGCCCGACTCGACCTCCCGGCGTGAGATCAGGAGGACGACCGGCTCGCTGACCCCGGGGCGCAGATCGAGACGAGGTCGCCGAGACATTCTGTCATTCTGGCGCGCCACAGGAACATCGGCGCACGTGATACCTGAGTCCGAGTCCAACCAAACGGCCGGCGGCAGCACCTCAATGCCACCGCCGGCCAGATGGCGGCATCGATGTCGACGCGCCGGCCTTGCCAGATCAGAGTGCAGCGTCCTTCAGCTTCTTCAGCGCGCGGGTCTTGATCTTTACGGTCGCAGGCTTGGCGGCGAAGACGCGCTCCTGCTTGGTGAACGGATCGATGCCGGTGCGCTTCGTCTTCGCAGGCACGTTGACGACGTTGACCTTCAGCAGACCCGGCAGCGTGAACGAGCCCAGGCCCTTCTTGTGCACGGATGCCAGGATGGTGGCTTCCAGCGAGGCCATGATCGCCCGCACGGCCTTGACCTCCACCACAGCCAGCTCGGCCAGATGAGCGATCGGGCTGGTCCTGTTGAACGCCGTACTGATCGGTTTCACGGCAGCGGGCTTGGACGGTGTTGTGGCCTTGACCGCCTTCTTCGCTGGAGCAGCCTTCTTGGCCGGTGCCTTGGTGATCAATTTCTTTGCAGTTGCCATTAAGTCTCGGTGTTGAGAGTTGAAGGTTGCCCCCTGTGCGAGGGCGGCGCATTCGAGGCTCGGCATAATGGTGCGCGAGCCAGTGAATCCAGGCAGAAGCGATCTCGCAGGTCGAGCTTCGGGCCAAACGTGTCGGGCCAAACGTCGATCTGGCGAACGCCTCGCGGCACAATGCCAGGAATGCCGAACATTGCATCCCTCTTGAAGACCGAGATCTCCCGCGTGGCCCGCAAGGAAGTGCGCGCCGACACCCTGGGCCTCAAGAAGGCCGTTGGCGTGTACCGCGCCGAGATCGCCGCGTTGAAGCGACGCGCTCAGGCCTTGGAACTTGAACTTCGCCGACTGAGCAAGTCGCATGCGAAAGCTGCGCCGGGCAAAGTGCAGGCGCAGTCCGCGCAGAAGCATCGATTCACCGCAAAGGGCCTGGCATCTCAAAGACGAAGGTTGGGCCTGTCGGCGCTGGACTGCGGGTTGGTGGTGGGCGCATCCGGTCAGTCGATCTACAACTGGGAGGAAGGCAAGAGCTACCCCCGGGCACGGCATCTGTCGGCCATTGCGGCGCTGCGGACCCTGGGCAAGAAGGAAGCTGCTGCCCGCCTTGCGTCCTTGCGGTAGTTGCCTTGGGTGCGAGGCGCCCTCCTCTATCCTGGCGGCCGTCAGGCCTGCCACACGCCATAGCCGGCTTCAAGCAAGCCCATGGTCAGTTCCATTCCATCTCGCAGCCAGCCTGGTTTGCTGGAGTGGCCGAAAGTCTTCTGCTGGTCTGAGGGCGCAGCGGGATCGGCATCGTCATTGCCAGCTGGCGCATCGGCACATGGGGGATGACGTGGTCT
>DASQFA010000594.1:0-2398 GCA_035633375.1 Rubrivivax sp. | reverse complement strand
GTCGCAGGCCAACAAGCTGGCGACGATGGCCCACGACGGCCTGGCGCGCTGCATCGACCCGCTGCACACCATGGCCGACGGCGACACGCTGTTCACGCTGGCCACCGGCGCCTCGGGCAAGGCGGGCGAGATGACGGTGATCGGCGCGCTGGCCGCGGCCGTGACCACGCACGCGGTGCTGAATGCCGTGCGCCACGCGCGGGGCCTGGATTCACCGCCGCTGCCATCGGCGCACGACCTGGGCCTGTCGCGCTGAAGGGCCGATGCGCGCCGGCGTTCGACGGCATGCGGTTCAATGCCGGCTCACGGTAGATCGGAGATGCGGCGCGGTGAGCAGCTAAGAACCCGTAGACCGCGGCGGCTGCCCCCTTCTCCCCCTCGAAGCGCAGCTGCCTGGACAAGCCGGCGCTCAGCGCGTGGGCATGGCGCATCAGCCGCAGCGTGCAAGCGTCGTGGCGCGTCGGCCGGCCGGGTTTGACTGCAGCCAAGGGCATGGTTTGCGCGGGTAGCATGGGCCTCTTCCCCGCAGCCCCAGGCGACCATGCAACAGCCACCCGCCCCAACGCGCCGGCGCCCGGCGCTGGCAGCCGCGACCCACGCCGCAGAGATCGCCGCGCTGGCCTGGGCCGGGCAGCACGACGAGGCCATCGCACGCGCCGATAGCGCGCTGGCCGAGCCCGAGCTCGGCGCCGCGTCGCGCATCGAATTGCTCGACCAACGCGCCGAAAGCCGCATGGCGCTGAGCGACTATGCCGGCGCGCACGACGATGCGGTGGCCATGCTGGGCATCGCGCGCGGCGCACACAAGCCGGCGCTGCTGGCGCGTGCATTGTGCCGGCTGGCACTGATGCAGACGCGCCAGGAGAAGGCGCCGCAGCACATCGAAACCGCCCAGGCCGCACTGCGCGCCGCCCGCGCCGCGCGACAGCCTGCGCTCGAAGCCTTGAGCCTGTTCCGCCTGAGTGAAGGGCAGTTCCGCTCCAGCCTGGGCGAGGCCGCGCTGCTCAACGCGCAGCGTTGCGCCGCGCTCTTCGAATCGGTAGGCGACACGGTCTGGCAGGGGCGCGCGCTGTGGGCCCGGGCGCATGCGCACGACCGCCTGGGTCAGGGCGCCCGGCGTGAGCAGGCAGCCACCCGGGCGCTGGCGCTGGCCCAGGCGAACGGCGACCAGCTCGGCATCGGTGCGGCGCTCAACATCCTGTACCGCGAGCACCACGACATCGGCCAGCGCCTGATGGGGCTGAAACAGTCGTATGCCGCGTTCCGTGCCGCGGGCTACGTCGAGCGCTACAGCGGCCCGCTGGGCAACCTGGGCCTGACCTACAGCGCGCTGGGCCTGTACGCCCACGCGCGCCGGCTGGCGATGCAGTCGAGGCAGTCCGACCAGAACCAGGGCAACCGACACAGCCTGGTGGCCTTTGCCGTGCAGCTGTCGATGATCGAGGCCCGCCTGGGGCACCTGGACGAACACCGGCGGCTTGTCGAGCAGGCCGACACGCTCAACCGCGGCCTGGGCGACCACTGGTTCGACAGCGTCGTGCTTTGGCTGCACGGCAGCAGCGCGGCGCTGCAAGGCCAGCCGGCCCAGGCCTGCGCCCACTTCGAAGCCGCACTCGATGTCGTGCGCCAGGGCAAGGGCCACGACAGCACACAGCAGATCATCGTGCTCAGCTCGCTGGGCCAGGCCCGGCTCGAGGTCGACGACGCCGTGGGCGCGCTCGCAGCCACGCAGCAGGCCGTGGAGCTGTTGCGCGCGCGCCGGCAGCAAGGCATCGGCAGCGCCTTCGCCCCGGCCACAGCGTGGTGGTGGCACTCGCGGGCGCTGCACGCCAATGGCCAGGAAGCGGCGGCGCGGCAAGCCCTGGCCACCGGCTATCAGGTCATGCTCAGCGGCGTGGCCGGCGTCAACGACGAAGGCCTGCGGCGCAGCTGGTTCAACAAGGTCGACGCGCACCGCCAGCTGATCCGCGCCTGGCTGGCCCAGCCGCGGCCGAAGCTAGCCCACCTGCGCGGGGCCACCAGCCTGCACGAGCCCTTCGAGCGGCTGGTGGACACGGGGCTGCGCCTGAACGAGTTGCACCGTGCGGATGCGCTGCACGAGTTCGTGGTCGAAGAGGCCACCGAGCTCAGCGGCGCCGAGCGTGTGCTGCTGGTGCTGGACGGCGCCGACGGCCTGCGTTTGGCCGCCGGCACCGTGCCGCTGGGCGAGGACCGCGCGTTGTTGCTGCAGGCCGTCACGCCCTGGCTCGAGGACACACGCCGCAGCCGCGCCGTCAGCCTGCGCCACGGCCCCGACAGTGCGGCCGCCGTGCACCAACGCTCCTGCGTCATCGCGCCGCTGATCGCGCAGCGCGAGCTGCTGGGCTACCTGTATGCCGACATCGAAGGTGCGTTCGGC